>JBEKUF010000078.1:0-15487 GCA_049515295.1 Verrucomicrobiia bacterium
CACGACTCGATCATGGACCCGTGGTACCCGCTCGGCGTCGGCGACCCGGTGCAAGTCGCCTTCGTTTGGATTCACTACGGCCAGATGAGCGGCGCGTCCGAAATCCCGCAGGTCTGGGACATGATCACCACCAATCCCGCCCGTGCATTCGGCGCCACCGACAAATCCTACGGCATCGCCGTCGGCAATCCCGCAGACCTCGTCCTCCTCGACGCCGACACCGAATTCGACGCGCTCCGCCGCATCGCCCCGCGCCTCCTCGTTATGCGCAACGGCCAAATCGTCGCCCGCACCACCCCCAGCGAAACCATTCTCTGCCCGAAGGGCTGGAAAAAAGAAGTGATCGATTTCCAACCGACACAACTGTAGGGAACCAGCCGCGTCTGTCGTCGCCCGCGCCTGATCCGGATTCACCCGCTTGGCGCCGGGCGGTGGCGCGGCGTAGCCGGCGGTCAGCGCGGCTGGCCGTTCTCCAAAATCGGGTAGGCGACAGCGGTGAGATGCGAGTTGATCGCCTTCAGATTGGTCAACACATCGAGATGAATCGCGCTGGTCTCAAATGATTCCGGAAGCCCGTCGCGCAGGCGTTGAAAATGGCGGTTGCGCAGATCACGTTCCAGTTCGTTGACCTCGCGCTTGCGCTCGAGCAATTGGTTGGCGAGGGTCTTGTCCTGGCTGGCGAATGCGGAAATCGCGATGTCGAAATTCTCCAGTACCTTCTGGAAGAACCCGTCCAGCTCGACGGCCCCTTCCTTCGAAAAATCGACGTGCGACGTGATCTTTTTCCTGGCCAGATCGACAAGATTCTTGTCGACGATGTCGCCGATGGTTTCCAGTTCGGTCGCGAACGTCAGCAGGGCGACTTCGCGGCGCGACTCGTCTGGATTGAGCTCCCGCTCGGACACGCGCGTGATGTAGGCCTTGATCGCGTTGTTGAGCAGGTCGATCCTGTCGTCCTCTTTCTGGACCTGCTCGCACTCCGTCTCGTCGCTCTCGTGGAAGCAACGGTAGGCATCGTGCAACATCTCGCGCACCACGTCTCCCATGTGGAGGATCTCTCGTGTCGCTTGCCCCAGCGCGAGCGCCGGACTCGCCAGGGCCGATTGGTCGAGATACCGTGGGCCAAATTCGCCAGTTGCCGAAGCCCGCTCCGGCACAAACTTTTCCAACAGGCCCGCCGCGACGGCCACCATCGGCAGGAACACCACCGCCAGCGCCACGTTGAACAACAAGTGGGCGTTCGCGATGATCTGCGAGTCGCCAGACGGACTGAAGGGCTTCAGTGCCTGGATCAGCAACACCAGAATCGGCGTGCACACCGCCGCGCCAGCCAGCTTGAACAGCAGATTGCCAATCGCCATGCGGCGCGTCTCGGTGCGCGCGTAACCGGCGATCAGTCCCGTCACCGCAACGCCGACATTGGCCCCGACAACCATGGCCACCGCGGCATTCAGCGTCAGCACTTGTTGGGCGCACAAGGCCATGGCAATACCGATGACGCTTGTTGGACTTTGCAACACGACCGTGAGCAAAACGGTGAAGCCCACCAGCCACCACAGATGATTCTCCAAAAGTTGGAGCACCTGGCGGAGTTCGCTGCTGTCCTTCCACGGAGCCACGGCGTCGGTCAGCACCCCGATCGACAGGAGAAGAAAACCGATCCCCAGCAATACCTGCCCCAGCCCGCGAGTGCTCTGCCGTTGGTTGAACAGATACAGCGGCGCACCCGTGACGATGAAAATGGCGTTGAAAATGTAGAATTTGAACGCCAGGAGTTGGACTGTTACCGTGAAACCGATGTTGGCCCCCAGCATCAACGCCAGCATGTGCGGCAGGGTCACATAGCCCGCGTCGATGGCTTCCACGGCCAGCAACGACACGGCCGTGGTGCTCGGCAGCAACACCGATACAAAAAAACCCGCCACCATCGCGCGGGTCCTTCCTTTGGTTGCTGTCCGCATCCATCGCCGGAGTTTTGCCCCAAACGCGCGGTCCGAGCCGACACGCAAATTGCGGATGCCGAGAAGCATCAACGCGATTCCGGCGAGGAAATTAAAACAGCTCAGCAAATCCCGATGCCTCCTTCGTCGCCCCGGCCAGACGAGATGAATCTGGTGGCTAGGGTCAGAATCGAACTGACGACACCTGCATTTTCAGTGCAGTGCTCTACCAACTGAGCTACCTAGCCACCGGAAATTTTCTGGCGCGAAGCGGCCTCTATCTCTATCGCACACGCGAAAGAGTGTCAAGGTTGCGGGTCAGCTTGTCCCAGCCAACTATCCGCTGTCACACTGCCGCTGGGCCAAGCTGGCACAAATCGCCGATGTCTGTTTTTCGCGGGTCTTCAAAATCCGTTGGGCCAGCGTGGGTTCCCCATACAGCGAAAAACCCGGCATACCCGGTGCTAAACAACCACGTCGGAAAAAAAGATGAATAGAAACGGAGGTGTTTATCATGGCACTGATTCGTTGGACTCCAAGACGGGAAGTGTGGGATCCGTTTGACAGTCTCACCGAAATCCACAACGAGATGGATCGGTTGTTTGGCCGGTCGTTGCGTTCTCAAACTGGCTTGGAAGGCGTTTTCAGCCCGGCGATCGACGTTGCCGTCGAAAAAGACAATGTCATCATCAAGGCTGACCTGCCAGGCCTGACCAGGGACGACGTCTCGGTCACGCTGCAGGAAAACTATCTCACCATCAAGGGCGAGAAGAAGCAGGAGACGGAAAAAAAGGAAACCAACTACTTCCTGAGCGAGCGTGTGCATGGTTCGTTCACCCGCGTCATCGAATTGCCGGTCGCGGTCGACGCGGCCAGAATCGAGGCGCGGTTCAAGGACGGCGTGCTGCAAGTCACGCTCCCGAAAACCGAGGAAGCCAAGCCGAAGCAGATCGAAGTCAAGGTCAGCTAACGGCCCAAGGGCATTACACACCGGGGCCGGGCTCGTTTACGGGCTCGGCCTCGGCGCTTTGGGCGGATGGATGCAGCAGCGCCGCCACCTCTTCCTGCACGTGCGCGAGTTGATCCAGGCGCAGTTTCGGATCGGGAATGGTAAATGACTCGCCCGTCCGCGCGTGCTCGTAAACCAGCAACTCCGACCCGTCGTCTCCGCGCACCGTATCGCGGTGTTTCAAAATGCGTTTCCGCTCCAGCATCACCGCCAGAATATACCGGGTCGCCTCGTGCGACGGATCCGTCGATTCAACCAGCTTCCTCAACAACGTTTCCGCCGTCTCCTTCTGTATCGCTTCCGGCGGAGGCGGCAGCGGCAGTTTGTATTCTCCCTGCCAGTACGAAATGACGCCGTCCCGCGCCGCGCTCGCAAAGCACGCGCCGCACAAATCACGTCGCGCGTAGCCCGACGCGTCCATGGTCAGCAGCGTGTGGTACGCTTCCTTGCCCGCAAACGGCCGTTGACAAGCCGTACATGCGTCGGCGCGCGGTTGAATGTCCCATTCCGTCATTTTTGTTGCCAAATCTGCGCATGATTATAAGATGCACCCGACTGTTTGTCACGTGTCGGATGGATTTCTTGATGAGGAGGTTTTTTTTCTGTCTCGCGTTGCTCGCCGCGCTCGCTTCGGGCTGCGGCCGCAAGACCACGGGCGAAAAAGAGTTCGCGCGGGGTCTCGCCGAATACAAAGACGGCAAGTTCGAGAAAGCGGCCGCTGATTTCGAGCGCGCGCTGGCCGTGATGCAAACCAACGCCCTCGCGCTGAATTTCCTCGGCGTCTGCCGCCTCCAACAGGGCGATACCGAGGCTGGCCTGCGCGACCTCCAAACCGCCGTGCGGCTCGATCCGAATTACATCCCCGCCCGCTACAATCTCGCCCTCGCCCAACTCGAGCGCGGCCAGGGCCAAGATGCCGTCGCCAATCTTCGACCCGTGGTCCAAAGCAGCTCCGCGCCGGCCGATTCGTACTACCAACTCGGTCTGGCCTATATGCGCGTCGCCGCCTGGGGCCAGGCCGAGGAAGCCTTCAAACATTATCTCCAGGGCAACCCCAATCCGGCCGAGACGCTCAATTGCCTCGGCATCGTCGCCGCCCGCAAACGGGATTTCCTCGGGGCCAAACGTTGGTTTGAACAGTGCATCGCCGCCGAGCCGGGATTCGCCACCGCCTATCTGAACCTTGCCAACCTGGAAAACCAGCAACTCGGCCAGAAGAAGGAAGCGCTCGCCCATTACGAAACCTATATCGACCTGTTTGCCAAGACCCAGCCCCGTGAGGACGTTCGCCTGGCCATGCTCCAGGTCCGACAGGATTTGGCGGCCTCCGCCAAGCAAACCGGACGCGCCCCCGAACCGCCGCCGCCTCCCGCTCCGCCGACACCGAAGCCGCCCGCTCCGCCGCAGCCAGCTGCCGCGCCCAAACCGGCCGCGCCTCCACCGGCGCCTGTCGTGACCGCAACCGTCGTTTCCGCAGTGGCTTCCCAACCGCCGCCACCGCCGCCCGCGCCCAGAAAAGTGCGGACAGCCATCGCTACGCGGACGCTTAAACCGGGAAATCGAAACAAGGCGTTGGTCTTCTTCAACGGCGGCGCCTACCTGCAACGTCAGGGCAAGGCCGTCGACGCGATCTCCGAGTACACCAAGGCGGTTGCCGCCGATCCCTCGTATTCCAGGATCTATTACAACCTCGCCATCGCCTACAGCGCCATCGGCCAGTCCGAGCGCGCACTGGACAACTACGAACTCGCCCTCATGGCCGACCCCAACTACCTCGATGCCCGCTTCAACTACGCTCTCCAGTTGCAAACGTCGGGCTACACCGACGATGCCATCACCCAATTCAAGAAACTCCTCGCCGCGAACCCGAACGATGCCACCTGCCATCTGTTGATCGGTCGCTTGTACGCCCGCGACCGCGCCACCTTCCCACAAGCCCGCAACCATTATCAGGAGTTCCTGAAACTGTCCCCCGACTCGCCCCTCGCTCGCGAGACCCGCCACTGGCTCGACCAAAATCCGTGACCGGTAATAGCCAAATCCTCCCCGGCCCCTCCCAAACGAAGCCATTCCGGACAAAACGAAGCCAAGTGACAAATTGGCGCACTTAGACTCCTAACACATTGCCCCTCAAGCCAATCCACATCGCACAACACTCCGGGAAATTGGCTTCGTTTGACAGATTTCACTTTTTTTGGCGTCCCTCTTGTCCTGAGGTACGAAGGGCCCCTCTCCACTTCAGCATCGACCATCTTCCATCCCCGTTCAACCCTGAACGATGAACCGCGAACCATGAACCACTTCCCCTATGTCAAAGAACACTAACAATACCGCGCATCATATCGCAACCCGATACACCTGTCAAATCAAAATCTCGCTAAATATTCCGCCGCACCACCCGCCTGTGTGGCGGTGCTTCTGCGAAGCCCCGAATCTTCTTTGGGTAGGGACGGCTCGCCGAGCCGTCCGCCGCGCGACCGTCAGGAGTTCTGCCGTTTCCACCCTCTCCGATTGTAGGGCAGCGATGCCCTTTTCCGTAAGATCGCAAATTGCGACCTTAAAACGTGGCCAACATGCCAAATACCCGCGAATCTGAGCGTCAACTTATGCTCGGGCTAGCTGCTGGGCACGGTTTGATAGTTCTTCCGCGCCGGCAACTCCGGTTGTCGTAGACTGGTTAGCTTGAGATGCTCCGGCGGTTCTGACGGCAATTTCTGCTCCGCGCCAAACTCAACGCCGTCGGCCTGAAAGGGCGGGCCAACCGGGTGCGTTTTCCGATACGCGATGATTGCCGAGGACACGGTTTCGGCCAGTTCCATCGCGCCGTTCCTGTCATGCCGCATGGAGTGGACCGGCAAAAAGAACAGACGACTGCCAAGCTCAAACGCCACCGTCGTCTTATCGACTTCACCAAGGACTTGCCCTTCGGAATGCTCCGACGTTCGAATGTCAAATGCGGTCTTGGCAACGCCATAGTCGCGAAAATACTTGCTGAATTCACTAACCGTTGTCCAACTGCACGGCGTTTCCCGAATCAGGGAGCGGCCGATTCTGAACCGGTTCAGTATTCTCTTGCACAAATCCGTGTCATCACACCGTCGAGACCCGTAGCCGCACGGGACAAAGTCCGTGATCGCATCGACGAGGAAGCACACCCACTTTCCCTCGTTGAACAGCTTCATGACTTGCCGCTCACATTCCAGTAGCTGCTGTTCGTACACCCTGACCGTCGTTGACGCAGGCCACGAATTTCCGTCCACGAACTTCTCGAAGATTCCTTGTGGAATGATCACGCCATCTGCCTGGTCCAATCGTGGGTTGTCTGGAAAGCGGCAAAACTCTACGTCAAAGTTCTCCGCGGGGTGCCTCGGTGCGCCGTTAATGTCAAAGCCGATGGCATCGAATCCGTAGGCAAGAACGATCGCTCGCTTTCGCTTCCGCTTCTGCTGCGGCAGCGCGAGCACCGGCTTGGATACGTCGACCATCTTGGAGACTTTGACTGGCTTCGGCAGATCAATCGTTCTTCGCGAACCGAAAAACCGCACGTCCCAGGTCCGATATAACGAGAGTCCCTTCACTATACCCTACCTCTTTTGACAGGATGATTGCATATTTTGTTCAATAACAGCGGTTTAACGGAACCAAAAGCCGAGCGACCGCCGTTCTTCATTGCAACCAAAACCCGGCCATCTTGCCGTCCCCTCAAAATACGCCCGGCGAGTGTGTTAGGCAAATGGGCTCCGAATGGGCTCGGTATTCTTGACAAGTTACGCGCAGCAATGTGTGTGTCCGGGGTCAGAGCCTGACATATTCCGAAACGCCGCGTCCCCCCAGCCGTCTTCGGGCAATTCGTGTCTGATTCGCGTCCGGAGCCTGCCCTGTTTACCCTGTTTACCCTGAGCAGCGTCGAAGGGAGCAGCGTCGAAGGGAGCCTGCCTGCCCTGAGCTTGTCGAATGGGTCGAATCCGTCGAAGGGAGCGAGGTCGAAGGGTGGCGGATCAGTGAAACGTCTCCGCCAACGCAATCGCCTTCAGCATGGCCTTCGCCTTGTTGACCGTCTCCTGAAACTCGTACTTCGGATCGCTATCGGCCACGATGCCGCCGCCGGCCTGAACGTACGCCATACCGCCCTTCAGCAATGCCGTTCGCAACGTGATGCAGCTATCCACATTCCCGCTGAAGCTGAAGTAACCCACCGCCCCGGCATACGGCCCGCGCTGGCTCTGCTCCAGTTCGCTGACGATCTGCATCGCCCGGATCTTCGGCGCGCCGCTGACCGTTCCCGCCGGGAACGTCGCCCGCATCACGTCGTACGCCGTCCGCCCCGGCTGCAACCGTCCCTCGACCCCGCTGACGATGTGCATCACGTGCGAATACTTTTCGATCACCATGAATTCCGGCACGCGCACGCTGCCGAAATCGCACACGCGCCCGATGTCGTTGCGCGCCAGGTCCACCAGCATCACATGTTCGGCCCGCTCCTTCTCGTCGGCCAGCAACTCCTTCTCCAGCCGCGCATCTTCCTCCGCCGTGTTCCCGCGCCACCGCGTGCCGGCAATCGGCCGAATCTCAACCCTGCCCTCTTCGCAGCGCACGTGCACCTCCGGCGATGCGCCGACGAGTTGAAACATGCCGAAATCGAGCAGGAACATGTACGGCGACGGGTTCACCGACCGCAACGCGCGATAAATATCCAGCGCCGACGCCCGCGCTTTTGCCTGGAAACGTTGCGCCAGCACGACCTGGATGATGTCGCCCGCGCGAATGTATTCCCGGGCTTTCTCGACCATGTCGGCATACCGCTCGGGCGTCATATTCGACTCGACGTGGATTTCCGGCGCGTCCTTGCGAAATTCCAATACCCGCGCGGCCAGTGGCTGCTGCAATTCCCGCACGATCTCATCGATGCGCGAGCAGGCCACCATGTACGCCACGTCCGGTTTGCTGTCGATGTGCGCGTTGGCCACCACCTTGATCGTCTGGCTGACCCGGTCAAAAATCAGGATCGTGTCGGTAATCATGAAGCACAGCACCGGCGTGTGCAGATCGTCCCGCTCGGGCTTCGGTACGCTCGGCTCGATCGGATGGATGTACTCGTACCCGAGAAACCCGACCGCCCCACCCGTGAACCGCGGCAAACCGGGGATGGCGACAGGATCGAAACGGGCCATCTCTTTCTCGACCTCCTGCAGGGGATCGCCGACGCCGACCTTGTCGATGCGGATCACTTTGCGCGGATGCGTCCCGAGAAACGAGTACCGCCCGATGTGTTCGCCGCCTTCGACCGATTCGAACAGAAACGAGCCGCCGATCTTCGTCAGCTTCTGGTAGGCCGACACCGGCGTCTCCTCATCGGCCACGATCTCCCGGTACACGGGAATCAGGTTGCCGTGCTTCGCCAGCTCCAGAAACTCCGCCTTTGATGGCGTGTACATTCTCTCTATTTCTTCCCGTACACCTTCTCCGGATCGACGAGCCGCGGCTCGGTCACCCTGACCTCGCCCTTCTCGATGCTGCGGAAAAAGCACGACTTGTAGCCTTCGTGACAGGCCGCGCCGCTCTGCTCGACCTGAATCAGCAGCGCGTCCTTGTCGCAATCGAACGCCACGTCCTTGACCTTCTGCGTGTGGCCGCTGGTCGCGCCTTTGTGCCAGTATTCCTTGCGCGACCGGCTCCAAAATACCGTCTCGCCGATGTCCAGCGTCCGCTGCAGCGATTCCTTGTTCATCCACGCCACCATCAACACCCGTCCCGTAGATTGCTCCTGCACGATCGCGGGGATCAACCCGTTCGCATCGTACTTCAGTTCATCGAGTATGCTCATAATCGCACGCAAATGCCCTTGTCTCTCAAAAACTTCTTCACGTCAGCCACGGTGTATTCCCCAAAGTGAAAAATCGACGCCGCCAACACCGCATCGGCCTTCCCGCGAGTTAACACCTCCGCCATGTGTTCGAGGCTGCCCGCCCCGCCGCTGGCAATGACCGGAATATGCACCGCCTCGCTGATCGCCCGCGTCAACAGCACGTCGTATCCCGCCTTTGTCCCATCGGCGTCCATGCTGGTCAACAGGATTTCGCCGGCCCCGAGCGCCTCGACCTGCCGCGCCCATTTCACCGCGTCAATGCCCGCGGCATTACGGCCACCGTGCGTGTACACTTCCCAACGCGGCCCGTGGCTTCCCGCGCCGCGCCCCACGCTCCGCTTGGCGTCGATCGCCACCACGATGCATTGGGAGCCGAACCGCTCCGCGCCCGCCCGCACCACGTCGGGCTTCTGCACCGCTGCCGTATTCAAACTCGTCTTGTCCGCGCCCGCTTTCAGCATCGCGCGAATATCGTCCACCGTCCGAATCCCGCCGCCGACCGTCAGCGGCATGAAACATTCGTTCGCCGTTCGCTCCACCACGTCGATCATCGTCGCCCGGTTCTCGGAACTCGCCGTGATATCCAGAAACACCAGTTCATCCGCGCCCTGGCGGTCGTACTCCTTCGCGCACTCGACGGGATCGCCCGCGTCGCGCAGGTTCAGGAACTTCGTCCCCTTCACCACGCGCCCGCGATCCACGTCCAGACACGGTATGATGCGTTTGGCCAGCATGAGACGGCCACCATACCGCAGCGAACCCACGGAATCCAGTTTGAACGTTGCCGGCTCGCCACTCTTCTGCGATGCTGTCCGCGCACCTTGGACGCACCGGATTTTTGCCGGGAATGGAAAAAGTGGGGATGGGTCATCGCGAGTGCGATTCACCCGTCCCGAGCCGTCAGGGCGATTCACCACGAGCCGCGGCTACAACGCCTTCAGCACGCGCAGCGCCTTTTTGGCCGCCGCCGCGGTATCGACCGCCAGGTACGCCACAAAATGACCGCGCAGCGCCGCGGCGGAGAATCCGCGCAAGTTGACCCGCGCCGCCGCCAGCTTCTGCGAGAGTTTGGCGCCCATACCGGGCTTGTCCTTGCCTTCGATGCGCAGCGTATGCAGATTGCCGGTCTTCACGAATCCGGCCGCTCGCGCCGCCCGCGTCTGTTTGCCACCCTTGATCGGCGTTAGAAACAGTACGCCTTCCCCGCGCCGATCCGGCGCGCGCCTCGCAAGGACAAACTCCAGATTGGTCTTGGCCTTCGACAACGCCGAGAGTTTCTCGGAGAGCCCACCGGGCCGGTCTTTGATCGTGCCTGCCCACACGTCCACACGATTGATCTTGAGCTTCATGATTCGTCTCCTTCCCGTGGTTCTTGATCCAGGCGCATTGTACCCCCAACCCGCCCCGCCGTCATATGATTTCTGCCAGGCCGGCAACGCTCACTTCACCTTGATCTTCGACAAATCGACCGCGGGTTTCGGAAACTTCGGATCCATCCGCTCCAGTGTCTCCACAATAATCTGCGAGACCGCCAGGTTGCGGAACCATTTCTTGTTCGACGGAACCACAAACCACGGAGCCGTCGATGTGCTGCACCGGCTCAACACGGCTTCGTAGGCTTTCACGTAATCGTCCCAGCGCCGCCGCTCCTTAAAATCCGCATCACTGATCTTCCAGTTTCGGTTCGGATCTTTCAGCCGCTGGTCCAACCGCGCCAACTGCTCCTTCTTGCTGATGTGCAGGAAAAACTTCAGGATGGTCACGCCGTTGTCGCTCAGCAACTTCTCAAACGCATTGATCTGGTCGTAGCGCGCCGACCAGACGGATTTCGGCACCAGCTCGTGCACACGTGCCACCAGCACGTCTTCGTACTGCGAGCGGTTGAAGATGCCGATCTCGCCGCGCGCGGGCACCGCCTTGTGAATGCGCCACAGAAAATCGTGCGCCGCCTCCTCGGCCGACGGCACCTTGAACGATGTCACCCGACAGTTCTGCGGATTCAGCCCCGTCATGACGTGCCGCACCGTGCCGTCCTTGCCGGCGGCGTCCATCCCCTGCAGAATAATCAACACCGCGCGCCGGCCCTCCGCATACAACCGATATTCCAGGTCGGCCATGCGCGCGATGTTCTTCTCCAATCGCTCGTGCGTCCTACCGCCCTTGTCGAACCCCGCCGTGTCATCGGGATCAAAATCCCCCAGCCGCACCCTGGTGTGCGGCGGGACCCAAAAGCGTTTGTCCATTCTCATACGCGATACCTTCCCGGCGGCGCCCCTACCCTTCCACGTCGCCGACGATTTCCTCGACGATGTCTTCGATGGTCAGAATGCCGACGTGTTTGCCCTCAGGGTCAACGACGATGCTGATGGGATGACGGCCCGCTCGCAGCACGGGCAGCACCCGATTGATGCGCTCCGTCGAAGCCACGAACTGCGGTTTCTGCATCAGTTGGCCCGCCGTCTTGCCGGCGCTGCCGGTATCCTCAAACAAAATTTCGTACACATTGACGACGCCGACGATCTTCTCGCCGTCCCGCACGGGAAACCGGGCGAATCCCGTGCGTTGGGACAACACGAGGAGCTCCGCCACGGGCACGTCGCGCGTGGCCGTCACCGTGCGCGACATCGGCAACATGACGTCATAGACCGTCTTGTACGGGAAATCGAAAACGCCGTCGATCATCTCGCGTTCGTCCGCGGTAAGCGCTCCACCAACCTCGCCCTCCTTCGCCAGATGCTTGAGTTCCTCGCGCGTGACGAAGAAGCTCTTCGGCGCTTCCGCGCCGCCGCCCAGGCGGACAAACAACCGCATGACAAACCCCACGAACAACACCATCGGCGCGCACAGCCACGCTGTCGCGTTGAGCGCGTCGGCGATGGTCATGCACAGCCGGTGCGAGTAATGCCGAAACAGCGTCTTGGGAACAATTTCCCCGAACACCAGCAGCAGCGCCGAGGCGACGAACGTCGCCGCGAATTCGACCCAGAAATTTTCGGTGCGAAACAGCCGCGTCACCAGTACCGAGGCGTATACGCCGACGAGCACGTTGGCCAGGTTGGTGCCGAACAGCGTCGTGCCCAGCAGCCGCTCCGAGTTCTCGACAAATCCGTTGAGGATGATCGCCCGACGGTTCTTCCGCTCGACCTCATGGCGCAGCCGAACGCGGTTCAGCGATATCAAGCCGGTCTCCGCCCCCGCGAAGAACGCCGACGCCAACACGCCGATCACAATGATCAACAGATACGGGAGGGCTTCCATCTCAGTTTCCTCCCTCCTCGGACGATGGCGCACCGACCTCCAACAGAACTTCGCCGACGCGGTTCTTGACGACCTTGCGGGCCGTGGCACAGACGTTGCCGACGCGAACCTGTTCGCCTTCCTTCGGGAGCGCGCCGAGCTGGCCGATCACCCAGCCGGCGATGGTCTCGACGTCCAGTGCCTGCAGCGCGAGCCCGCATTGCTCGTTCACCAGTTCCAGACGCGCCTTGCCGTTGATCAGATACCGGCGGGCGTCGAGCTTCTGCACCATGATCTCGCTCTTGTCGAACTCGTCTTCGATCTCGCCGACGATTTCCTCCAGGATGTCTTCGAGCGTGACCATCCCCTGCGTGCCGCCGTATTCGTCGACCACGATGGCCACGGGGTGCTCCTGTTTGCGAAAGCTCTTGAGCAACTTCGCCACCGGCATCGTTTCGGGAATGAAATTGGGCAGTTCCACGATCTCGTCGAGTTCGCAAGCGGGATTGGCCAGGAAATCTTTGACCTTGAGGATGCCTTCGACGGTATCCGGCGTCTCATGGATGATCGGCACACGGCGGTGTTTGATCCGCCGCAACATCCCGGCCATTTCCGTCGGACCGAGCGCATCGTCCACGCACTGCATGTCCACGCGCGGCGTCATGATTTCCTTCACCGGCATCTTTTCGAGCGCCAGTATCTGGTTGACCATGTAGCGCTCCTCTTTGTGGACCACCCCGGCCCGCTCGCTGACCGTCAGCAACGTGCGGTATTCGTCTTCGGTCGGCGCCGCCGAGCGCACCTGATGGGCGGCAAAGAACGACCACTGCTCAATGCCATGGACGATCATCGCCGACAACGTCTCGGCGGCGCGCCGCAGCCGGGACGTCGAGGCCACCGTCCATTGTATGGGGCGCGCCAGGTGCACGGCAAAAAATTCGGCGCTGCGAATCACCAGCGTCTTCGGCGCAATTTCACCGCACAACAGCAGCAGCACCGTCATCACCAGCACCGCCAGCGTCTCCGCCCGCTGGGGAATGACCGTCTGCAGAATCGTGTAGCCCAGTATCGCCGCGGCGACGTTGACCACGGTGTTCCCAAACAGGATCGTCGACAGCAGCCGGTGCGGCTGATCGAGCAACTCGCTGATGATCTGGCCCTGGACGGGATGCTCCTGTCGCACCCGGCGAAGCTGGAGCTTGCTCAGCGAGAACAACGCGATCTCCGTTCCCGAGAAGAACGCCGACAGCGCCAGCAGCCCCCCCAGCGCGAGCAGTTCCAGAATCAGCGTGATGGTCAACATGAGCGCCGCGGCAAGTCTATGAAACTTCCGCAGCCCGCGTCAATGACACGACGACGCCACGAACCTGGGCCGGCCGAACCGCGCTATTTGCCTGGGCTCGGCGCCTGGACGGGAGTGGTCTGAACGGTCGGGGGAGTCAGGGCCGACGGTCCCGGCTCGGGCAGAAGCACCTCGACCTTGGCCGACTTGCGCAAATCGGCCACATACGTGCGGGTGATGTCGCTGCCCTTGCGCTGCTTCAAATAGTCGGTGAGTTGGTCCTTCACCTGATCAAAGGGCATGATCTGGGCCGGCTTGCGCCCCGTAACTTCGAGGATATGATAGCCAAACTGGGTGGTGATGACGCCGCTGATTTCGTTCGTCTTCAATGAGAACGCGACGGTGTCAAACTCCGGCACCATGCGACCGCGGGGGAAGTACCCGACGTCGCCACCGTTCTCGGCACTACCGGGATCTTCGGAAACCTTCTTGGCGACGTCGGCAAATTTCTCGCCCCCCTTGACCAGCGCCAGGGCGGCGTCGATTTGCGCGCGCTTCTGCTTCTTGACCTCCTCGGTGGCGTCTGGCGAGCAACGGATGAGGATGTGACTGGCGCGAACCATCTCGGGTTGCTTGAATTGATCGGGATTGCCATCGTAGAACGCCTTGGCCTCGTCCGGCGAAATCTTGACCTGTTTGTCCACGAGGGCCTGGATCGTCTCACGGACGAGAATGTTGTCGCGAACCTGGCGGGTATACTGCTCGACCGTGATGCCGGAGCCGGCGAGCGTCTTTTTGAACTCTTCGTCGCCGCCCATCCTCGCTCTCGTTTGATCAACCTGGTCCTGCACCTTCTTCTCGATGTCGGCGGGGATTTGCTTGCTGCCCTGCTGGAGAACCAGTTGGCGACCAATCAACTGGTCCAACACGCTTTGCTGCAGTGCCGCGGTCTGTCCGGGCGGAACGCGCCGGCCCTGCCGTGCCATCTGGTTGCTAAAGTCCTGCACGGCGGCATCGAGATCCTTGCGCGTGATCACCGCCCCATTGACCCGCGCCACGATTTCGCCACCGGTGGCGGCCACCACGGAAGAGGGTTTGTTGGTGGAAGCTGCGGGAGCCGCCGCCGAGCCGGCAGCGAATGCCTGACCGACAACTGTTCCGGCAACGGCGCAAACGGCGAGAACGACGCGAATCTTCATGAATTCCTTCTGGCTGATGTGGTTTGTCTTTCGAGCAAAATGCGGGTGACGCTACCACGCGTCCCATACCACGTCAAGAACCATTCCGAGCGCGAACATTGCCGAAAATGGCGCAAACATGAGCTTTCCGTCGGGAGATTGTCCAAAAATGGCCGGCGTCAGCGACGAAAGTGACCCGGGACGGCCAGTTGGGTGAGGTTCCGCAGAGTCACGGGTCGTTCGGCGCGGGCGAACAGCGCCTCAATGGCTTCGTGCGCCACCAGATCGATCTGGTCATCGGTTGCCCCAGCATTAACAGCCAGCGTAACCAGTTTCTCGTACTGCCAGGTGGCGCCCTTGAGGATCGCTTCTTTCAGCGCGTGCAAGGCCAGACTCAACTGGGTGGGCTGGCTGCACTTGGCTGTCTTCATCACATTTCCGCCAAGAGCACGGCCCGCGCCAACTTTGCGTGTCGAAGCGAAAAGAATCGGGTCGGGGCACAATGACCCCGACATTAAATGTCGGGGTTGGCTCGTGCTGGAGGAATCCAGATGGACGCTGGCGCGGGGCGGCGACGATTGTCTCGATGGCCAGGTCCCTGATTTTGAGGCGATGGCGATTGCTCAGAATCGGCTTGTTAGTCTTTGTCAAAGGTGGTATTGCCAGTAGTCGTCTGACGGAATTGTCCGCGATCGTCGCGGCGTAAGCTGTCCGGGAAATACAGGCTTGTGCCTGTTTTCCCGTAGGTAACACCCGTTCAGGGTACTGCCCTCCGACCACGCCTCGTTTGAGCGGCCAAGGAGAGAGTGTCCGCGGAAGGAACGCTGCCAATGAGGTAAGAACTATGAGCAGTAAGAAAATCCTGTTGACCACCGTGTGTCGGCCGATGGGGCCGCAGTGCGGGGATGCGACGTCGGTTGGGTATGAATTGCTCTACCGTCAGGTCACTCGCGCCCAGGGCATTTTCAGCCCGCG
>JBEKUF010000079.1:0-15357 GCA_049515295.1 Verrucomicrobiia bacterium
GCCAAGCACCCCACCCAGCTAACCACGAGCACCAGCCCCACCTTCCAGTGGGTCTTCAGTTCGCGGAAGTATGAAACTCCAAAGCAGATCAGAAGCAGGACGGTCATCGGGCGACCGACACTGTAGGAGTACATGGCAAACGCCCAAGCAACTCCGGACAAGATGGCACAACCGTAGGACTGTTTCCTGAATGCAATAAGGGTCAGAAGCCAGCCCGATGTTAGCCCGAGGATCAAAGCAGTGTACCCGCCCGTGGCGGTCCGGCTCATGGCAAACAGCCAAGGAACCACTGAAAAGCAAAAGCCAGACGCAACCGAAAGCCACCTGTTCGGGCAATACTCGAGCACCAGCAACGCAAACACGATCGAAGCAAGGATGTCCATAAGAGCATCGGGAGTGCGGGCAGCCCATTTTTGTAGCCCGAAAGCTGCAACCAACGGAGTTTTGGGATAAACCATCATGAAATCACACTCATAATTACCAAAACTACGAAAAAACACCGGATACGGAATCCCATGCTCATCTGCACCTGTCAGAGCGATGCAGTAGGCATTGTAAGCGTGGGCAGCCTCGTCACCGTAGAAGCCGGGAGGGGCTGAGCCGATCCTCCAGAAATGAAGAATCGAAGTCACAATCAACAGCGCCGCGGTCGCCGAGATGAAAACCGCGCTTCGGAATCGTTCCCGTGAGGACTTCGTTACAACCAGTGGATCCATCACAGTTTCAGAGGCCTTATCCGTTTTTTCTTGACCGCGTGTGTCGGCGCGGCCGGGTGAGCTTGTGTTTCGCCGATTCCCAGAGCGCATCGAGTTCTTCGAGGGTGCAATCTTCCAAGCGGCGGCCGCTGGCGTGGACGGCGTTTTCGATCTGCTGGAACCGGGTCACGAATTTGGCGATACTGCGGTTGAGCAGTTCCTCGGCCTGCAGGTTCTCAAACCGGGCCAGATTCACGACCGCAAACAGCAGGTCACCGACCTCCTCTTCGAATTGCTTGCGGCTTTTCGATGCGAGCGCGCCCTGGAGTTCGCGGACTTCCTCTTCCACCTTCGCGACGACGTCATCGACGTGTTTCCAGTCGAATCCGACACGGGCGACTTTGCGCTGCACCTTGTCGGCCTTCAACAGCGCGGGCAGATGCTTCGGCAGATCGTCGAGATGCACGATGCTGGTCGTACCCTTCTCGGATTTCTTGATGGCCTCCCATTGTTGAAGCACCTCGGCGCTGTTGCGGGCCTTGGCGTTGCCGAAGACATGCGGGTGACGATGCACCAGCTTGTCGCTGATCGATTTGGCCACCGCGTCGAAATCAAACTTCCCTTCCTCGCTCGCCATTTGGGCGTGAAAGACGATCTGCAGGAGGATGTCGCCCAGTTCATCCCGGAAGGCGGCCATCTTGCCGTGATCGAGGGCGTCGAGCGCCTCGTAACATTCCTCGATCAGGTTGTGGCGGATGGATTGGTGGGTCTGCTCGCGGTCCCACGGGCAACCGCCGGGGCCGCGCAGCTGCGCCATGATCTTCAGCAACCGCGCCATGTTCTTGGTTTGAGTCGCCATGCCGAGCGGGTTAGAATACGTGTAGGAGGCAAGTATGGCAAAGAAAATTGGCGTCGTCCTGTCCGGGTGCGGGGTCATGGACGGCGCGGAAATCCATGAGAGCGTGTTGGTGCTTCTGGCGATCGCGCGGGCCGGGGCCGAAGCCGTCTGCATGGCGCCGAACGTTCGCCAGCGCCACGTCATCAACCATCTTACGGGTGAGGAATCCAAAGGTGAAATCCGCAATGTCCTCGTTGAGTCCGCCCGGATTGCCCGCGGCAAGATTCGTGACATCGCCACGGTCAAGGCGAGCGAAATCGATGCGTTGATTTTTCCCGGCGGGTTTGGGGCGGCGAAGAACCTCAGCGATTACACCTTGAAGGGGCCCGACTGCTCCGTGAACCCGGATGTCGCGCGTCTGGCAACGGAACTGCATGCGAAGCAGAAACCGATCGGTGTTGTTTGCATTGCTCCGGTGATTGCGGCAAAGCTTTTTGGCGCCGAGCATCCTCAGCTTACAATCGGAACTGACAAGAACACGGCGAAGGACCTTGAGAGCATGGGGGCCAGGCATGTGCCCTGTCCCGTGCAAGAGTTTGTCATCGACAGGGAACGAAAGATCGTCAGCACCCCGGCCTACATGCTGGCCAACAGCATCCAGGAAGCTGCGGAAGGAATCGAGAAACTGGTGGATGCGATCATCGGACTTGCCTAGATTCGTACTGGTTGCCGCGCCCATCAATCGCAAAAGCAAAACGAGCAGGGCGATTGTTCACCCTGCTCGTTGGAATTAGCGCAATCTTTCGAGAGTTTTACGAGCGCGACCGGCTTCCACTCGGGAAGGCGAGAACTTTCTCTTCTTCCTCGGTCAACGCTGTACTGCGAAGCGGCGCAGCCCGCTCTTTCCGCCGCAACTCCCACAGGCGTTCCAGTTCCGCCTCCAAGGAAGCAATTCGGTGCGTGCCGACCGTCGGCAGATCATCCCCAGCATTGGCCAATCGGCTGCGCAAAAGCTGCAATTCATCAGTCACTTGCGCAATCTTCTCCAGCAAAGTGGGTTCCTTCACGGGACGCACCACCCGCGCTAAACGTCTCAATGGTGACGAGCGTCGGGTCTTTTTCATAGTTTTCTGTCGAGCTTTCATCATTTTGTGTTCAATCTGACACTGTGTTTATATCAGTTGTTCAATCGAAAACAAGCTATTTTCGGGCTGTTTTCGACAGATAATGCCGTAACGCGTTGAAGGAAAGACGGTTACACACCGCATGCAATTTGTAACGCAGTGGTAACCCAAAGCACGGGTCGGTTACCATGCGCAAAAAACGACAGCTACGAATCAAACCGATGGCTGAGTAGCTTGTCGCCGTCGAATACGAAAAATCCGCGAAACTTCTTCCGTCTCAGTAACAACGGCAGCCAGATGGCATCGTCCTCCCACATGTCGTCATACGGAATCTTGTCGATATCCGTCCAAATCGGAGTCGCCTCGTCCGTTTCGCGTAGTTCGCCTTCGCATCCACGTGCCGCAAAAACAGCGACATGCAACTTGTACCCATCGAGAAACTGGAAAAACAACTCGCCAACATCTTCCAGATCAGTCGGCGTGACCCCGATTTCCTCCTGCGTCTCGCGAATCGCCGCCGCCACCGCCGTCTCCCCCTTTTCCAGTCGCCCGCCCGGGCCGTTGATCTTGCCCGCGCCAAGCCCGCGCTTCTTGTGTATCAACAGGATCTGCCCGTCCCGCATCACGAAACACAGGTTGGCATACTCGGTCGGCTTCCAAGTCGACCAATCAATCCGATCAACGTGAAGTTCAGCGCCGCTCATGGTTCCTGATGGTGTGGAAACTTCCTTCTTCGCACGCCCGAACGAAGCTTTCAGTAACCGATTTCAAATCCTCCCAACGTGACCGGATGCTGTCCGCCTCGTGGCTGCTGATATTGTCATCCACCGCGCCGTTGGCGATCACCGAAAGCATCTCCGCAAAATCTTGCACGACCCGATGCGTCGCCGGTATCAGTGAATACGTCCGGTGCCGCGTGACCTTCGGATTCTCAATGAAAAAACCGTTCGCATGCGCGCAAATCCACTCCACCACCCGCGCATCTTCCGTCGCGTCCACCAGCGACGCCACCCGATCCAGCGGATTCACCACGCCGCTGCCCTGCTCGGGCGGCTCGGCCCACTTGTAGACCATCGACACCGACAGCCCCATCTGGTCGGCAATGTGTTTCGGGTTATGCGTCTGGAAAACCTCGCGCAGCAATTCGTGCGATTTCATGCCGCCGCCCATGATTACAAACAAACCGCTCATTTGTAAATGACGCTGCTATCGTTGCAAGGCCGAGTAGCACGGGCGTCCCGCCTGTGTCCGCAAAGTGGAACGGGCATCTTGCCCGTTCCGTCTGTCTGCCTGGCCGTGGGTAGGGACGGCTGGCCCGGCCGTCCGCGTGGCACCTGTCATGCCGCCCGATTACCAAAGCTGTCACCCTGAGCTTGCGAAGCGTCTCTGTCGTTTCCGGTCACGAGTGTCGACTTATCATTGTCAGCGCGTCCCGCTTGGCGGTAGGATGCCGCACGCAGGAGAAGATCAGCCATGGACATCTCGTTCACGTGCGACAAGTGCGGGAAGAACCTCGTAATCGACGACGCAGCAGCCGGGATCACGATTGACTGTCCTGAATGCGGAAAGGCAGTTTACGTCCCGAGCGTCGCGCCAGCATCGAAACCGAAAGAACCGCCGGCGCGGGTGGAACCGAAGCCGTTGAATCGCGTACCTTCGCCCGCCCCGGCACCCGTGTCCGCCGCTCGACCACGCAACAATCCGCTCGTTCCATCTTATTCAGCCACTCCGAAATCCGCCGTGCATCCTTCCATCGCGGCCGGCGTCCATTGCCTGGGCATTCTTGTCGCAATCGAGTTCGTTGGGTTTTTCGTGATCCGGCAAAACTTCCTTCTGATATGGAGTGTTCTGGTCCCCTGCGAAATTTTCGGCCTTGCGGCGTTCTTGTGCGCTGTCTACGGCATGTGCATCGGGCACGTCCGACACGGATTGCTGGTCCTCGCAGGCTTGGCGCTGATCGTAAGCATGTCCTGCTGGATAGCGGTTTCAATCGCAGAGGGGATGACCGGCGCTTCTCAACGGCAGATGCAAGAAATGATGCAACGGCAACTGCAGGATTTCCAGAAGGCATTTCCTCTTCCCTCACCACACCCGTGACGGTCACTGGCAACGGCTGCCAGGGGAAGCCCCGCCGTCTTCGTGCAGCTCGCGACTCCTTCGTGTTCTTCGTGGTGATGCACACCCGATTACAAACAAACCGCTCATTTATAAATGACGCCGTGTCCGTCTTCTGCTTGATTACCGCCAATGAACAGTCTTGTGACAACGCTGCGAGCAATTCGGGAAGTGCTTGACGCCTCAGCCCCGCTCGCCCCATCATTTCCGGCGCGAGGCTTTGCATGAAACGCGTCTGTCCAAAATGTGATGTGCCCCTGTTCATCCTGCATTTTCGGGATCTCGACGTCGATTTCTGTCATCGGTGCCGCGGACTTTGGCTCGACTCCGGCGAATTGGAAGCCATCATGAAACGCACCGGCGCGCAGACCACCGATCCGCTGTTGAAATTCCAGAACCAACCGGGCACGGAACCGAAAGGCCGCCCCCATCTTTGCCCGCGCTGCGATACCGCCCTGCACGAGATTCAGGTCGAGCACGCCGGCTCCTCTGCCCTGACCCTCGACAAATGTCCCCGCAGCCACGGCTTGTGGTTCGACGACCACGAGTTGCAGCAGCTTCTCGCCATGTTCCCGCCCGAAAGCGGTGCGGGAAAAACCATCGATCAATTGAACGAACTCTTCGGTGTGCAATCAAAACCGTAAACGAATGAGGAGATAAATCATGCCGATTGTAATCATCCTGCTACTGGTTCTGGTCGGGCTTGTCGTCGTGCTGTTGGCGTGGGTCGCCGGTGCCTACAACAGCCTCGTCCGTCTGCGCAACCAACTGCAAAACGCCTGGGCGCAAATCGACGTCCAGCTCAAACGCCGCCATGACCTGATCCCCAATCTGGTCGAGACCGTCAAAGGCTACGCCAAGCACGAGCGCGAAACCTTCGAAAAAGTCACACAGGCCCGCAACATGGCCGTCAGCGCCAAGACTGTCGGCGAACGCGCCCAGGCCGAGAACGTTCTCACCGGCGCATTGAAATCGCTGTTCGCCGTCGCCGAGGCCTATCCCGAACTCAAAGCCAACCAAAACTTCCTGGCCCTCCAGGAAGAACTGACCTCCACGGAGAACAAGATCTCCTTCTCGCGCCAGTTCTACAACGACACCGTCATGACTTTCAACACGCGCATCCAGGTCTTCCCCACCAACTTCATCGCGAACATGTTCCATTTCGCTCCCCACGATTTCTTCGAGGTCAAGGCCGAGGAGGAACGCGAGGCGCCCAAGGTGAGTTTTTCCTAACGAATTGTAGGGCGGGCAGCCCCGCAGGTTGCCCGCCGCTGAAAACTCCATTACTCCAGCACTCCAATAATCGAACTCATCCTCCTCTTCCACCATGTGGGAAGTCATCGCAGCCAATCGCCGCCGTTCGGCGCTCCTCATCACCGTCATGGCGGTGATTCTCGTGCTGATCGGCTATAGCGCCGGCGCGTTGATCGGTGGCCCCGATGCCGGCGGTTTCGGCGTGTTCGTGGCGCTGGGCATTATGACGGTGATGCTGCTCGTCTATTTCACCAGCGCCGAGTCGGTTCTCATGCATGGAACCTGCGCCCGCGAACTGAAACGCGAGGATAGCCCGCAATTGTTCAACGTCGTGGACGAGATGCGCCTGGCGTCCGGCCTCGAATTCATGCCGCGCATTTATCTCATCGACGATCCCGCCCCCAACGCGTTCGCCGTCGGTCGCAAACCCGAGACCAGCGCCATCTGCGTCACCACCGGCTTGCTGTATCGGCTCAACCGCGACGAACTCCAGGGAGTCATCGGCCATGAAGTCGGTCACCTGAAAAACCGCGATGTGCAATTCATGACCCTCGCTGCCGTCATGCTCGGCACCATCGTCATTCTCTCCGTGATCGTCCGCCAATACTTCTGGTTTGGCGGACGGGTTCGCAGCCGATCCAGTTCTCGCGATGGCGGGGGCCAACTTCAAATCGTCATCCTCGTCGTCGGCCTGTTGTTCGCCATCCTCGGCCCCATCATGGCCCAGCTCCTCTACTTCGCCTGCTCCCGCAAACGCGAGTATCTCGCCGACGCGTCCAGCGCGCAGTTCACCCGCTACCCCGAAGGCCTGGCATCGGCCCTGGAAAAAATCTCCCAGGCCCATGAGTCGCTCAGCTCTGCCAATCAGGCCAACGCCCCGATGTTTATCGTCAATCCGTTAACGGCCGCCACGGGTGAAGCCGACAGCGTTTTCTCCTCGCATCCGCCAACCACGGACCGCATCCGTGTGCTGCGCGCAATGACCGGCGCGTCATTCGCCGACTACGAAGCCGCCTATCGCCGCACCAAAAGCGGTTCGCTCATCGGCTCGCAAACGCTGAAATCCGCCACGCAACAAACCATTCGCGCGCCATCGAACGAAGGCCCGATCCAAACTCGCCGCGAGACCCACGCGGTAACCCGTCGCTACCATGGCTATATGCGCCTCCATTGCAATTGCGGCCTCGATATCTCCGTTCCCGAAGGCTACGAACAGGACACGATTCGTTGCTTCCGTTGCGGCAGCGTCCTGACCATCCCCGCCGCGGCACCCGCATCACCCGTGCCGCCAAAAGCCGTCATTCCCCCCGTCATCCCGGGCATCGCACCGCCCGTGTTGTCAGCCGGCAGCGCGCTTCAATTCCACCGCACAAACCGCAACAGTTGGGAATCGTTCCGCTGCGCTTGCGGTCGCACCATTCAACTCAGCCCTTCGTTCGACGCTCCCCACATCACCTGCACCGCTTGTGGCCGCGCCATCGCCATCACCTGACAGGAAAACGCGGCTTCAGTTGACCCACTGCCGCGGCTCGGTTAAGACTTTGGTGTGATTCGCGTTGCTGCACCCCCACCCAAACCCGTCCTGATTTTTGACGGCGACTGCAATTTCTGTCGCCGGTGGGTCTCACGTTGGCGCGAGGTCACGGGTGACCGCGTCGAGTACATCCCCTTCCAGAACCCGGGCGTCGCCGAACGATTTCCGGAGTTGGCCCATGACCAATGCGAACAGGCAGTTCAACTGATCGACACGGACGGGTCGGTTCACTCGGCTGCCGAAGCAGTGTTCCGCGCACTGGCATTCGCGCCGCGCCACCGCTGGCCGCTGTGGCTTTATCAACACCTCCCCGGCGTCGCGCCCCTCACGGAATTCTTTTACCGCTCCGTCGCCAAACACCGCACCGGGTTTTCATGGTTCACGCGCCTTTTGTGGGGGCAGCACGTCGAACAACCCACACACTTTCTCACCCGCTGGATTTTTCTCCGCCTTCTTGGTTTTGCCTACCTGTTTGCGTTCGTATCGCTCTGGACACAGGTCAACGGTCTTATCGGTAGCCACGGCATTACGCCAGCCGCCCAATTTATGGAACTCGTGCGTAACTGGGCGCGCACGCACGACAATTTGGACGTCCACCTGATCGCGCCGACGCTTTGTTGGTTCAGCGCCAGCGACGCCTTCCTGCACCTTCTCTGCGCGGGCGGCACGATTCTTTCGCTCCTCGTGATTTGTGGTATTGCCTCCGCGCCCGCGTTGGCTTTGCTCTGGCTCTTCTATTTGTCCCTCTCGGTCGTCGGCGACGTCTTTCTCAGCTTCCAGTGGGATGCGCTCTTGCTGGAAACCGGGCTTCTTGCCGTTTTCTTTGCGCCCTTGCAACCGTGGCCCGGCCCCACACGCGAAGCGCCGCCATCCCGCACGATGCTGTGGCTGCTGCGTTGGCTCCTGTTCCGATTGATGTTCGCCTCGGGCGTGGTCAAGCTGGCCACGCACGACCCGACCTGGCGCGGCCTCACGGCCCTGACGTTCCACTACGAAACCCAGCCGCTACCAACGTGGGTCGGCTGGTACGCCCACCAACTCCCCGTGTGGTTCCAAAAATTCTCCTGCGGCGTCCTGTTCGCTATCGAATTGGGCGCGCCATTCCTGATTTTCACGCCGCGCCGTCCGCGTTTCGTCGCCGCCGGCGCGATTACGATACTGATGATTCTGATCGCCGCCACCGGCAACTACTGCTTCTTCAATCTCCTCACGGTCGCCCTCTGCGTCCTCCTGCTCGACGACGCGGCGCTGCGACGATTCGTTCCTCGGCAATGGCGGGAACTGCGATCCAATACCGACCGACTGCGCTGGCCGAGTTGGATTACGGGGCCGCTGGCCGCGGTTGTGATTGCCGTTACCACGATGACGCTGGCGGGTGCCTTCCCCGAAGAAATCTCGTGGCCCGACCCGCTGGTGAAACTGCGCTCCCTGTTGTCGGCAACCCGAAGCTTCAACCACTACGGCTTGTTCGCGTCCATGACCACCGCGCGCCCGGAGATCATCATCGAAGGAAGTGACGACGGCCTGACGTGGTTGCCATACGAATTCAAATACAAACCTGGCGACCCGATACGCCGCCCCGCATTCGTGGAACCCTTCCAACCACGGCTCGACTGGCAGATGTGGTTCGAAGCCCTGCGCGTCGTGCGTCCACGGGCCGAGCCCAGCCGATGGTTCCTCAGCTTCTGCGAGAAGCTGCTTCAAGGCCAACCCGAGGTCCTCGCCCTCCTCAAAACGAATCCGTTTCCCGACGCGCCACCGCGCTACCTCCGCGCGACGGTCTATGACTATCATTTCACCGACTTCGCCGCCCGTCGCGAAACGGGAGCGTGGTGGCGTCGGACACTGTTGGGACCGTATTGCCCGGTGCTATCTCTGCGTGCAGGCCTGGAACAAAATTAGTGTCCGCACTGCGGCTTCTCGGTCTCGGGCCGGCCGGAGTTGAGAAACTCTAGCGCCTTTTGATAACTGCGCCGCTCCAGGTA
Source organism: Verrucomicrobiia bacterium (assembly GCA_049515295.1). GTDB lineage: Bacteria > Verrucomicrobiota > Verrucomicrobiia > Palsa-1439 > Palsa-1439 > Palsa-1439. The sequence continues at coordinate 9,546 of JBEKUF010000079.1, forward strand.
ATGCCGCAACATCTCCGGCGCCTCCGAACCAAGTTGCTGTTGCAATTCCGTCACGCGTGCCAGCGCTGTCGCGACGGCTTTCCGGTCCTTGTCTGCGGCCGCCCGCATGAATTTCGCCAGCGCGTCACGCAACTCCTGTTCCACGACCGACATCTCTCCGTGCGGCATCATCAACTCTGCCGTGCCGCCTGCTGCATCGCCTGATCGTACGTCGCCGCGCCATTCGGAATCGCGCTGGCGATGAACCCGCTGCGGAACGCGTCCTGCTGGACCGGTGTCGCATTCACAATATACGCCTTCAGGTACGTCACCAGTTGGTCCACGGTCAGCTTGTATTGCTTCATTCCAACGCCCCACTGGTCGCCAACCTGATAATACCCCTGGGCATTCTGCGTCGTGTATGTGCTGGCCTGCGAGCTGTCGTCAGCCGATGAATCAGGCGGCGAGTCGTACGTGTCGTCCGGCGGCAGACCATAATAGCCGTACGGCCCGTAATCGGAATAATCGTAGGACGGGGAACCGTAATATGGGGAATCATAACACGGATAACAGTACGGGACTCCGTAGCCCCCGACGATCACCACACCGCCATATCCGTACCCATATCCATATCCGCGCCCGTAATAGCCCCGCCCAAAGCCTCTCCCGTGGTAGTAACCATGCCCACCGCGGAAACCGCCCCCACGACCAAATCCGCCACGTCCGCCAAAACCTCCGTGAAAACCGCTGCCTCCATGCCCAAACGAGCCGTGAGAACCTCCGTGCCCACCGCCTCCTGCAACGCCCGGCGAGCCTTCTCCACCTCTCCCCTGCGCAAATACCGAGATCGCAGGCAAGACCGTCGCGAGCACCAATCCAAGATACGCTCGTCTCATACCTCTTCACCTTCTTTCTCTATCAAGTAAGACGCGGCGACTCCCAAGATTGTTTCATAAATCTGCGACGCGAGATTCGCCGGGACAGCTCGCCGCAACGCCTGATTTGTACTGGGCTGCATCCACGGTTCCTGCAACACTTTCGCCACCAGCGGCCCAAGCGGACAGCCGCATGGCACCGTGGTGATCCGCCCTCGCCGCCGCCACCGTGGCCTTCCAACGCACCGAGGCCGACGCCCACTGGCTTACCGACGTCGTCGGCCTCCAACTCGCCTTCGAATTCTGAACAATCAGTCGGACTTCGGCCTTCTGTCTTCTGTCCTCAGGCTTCCCCTCTTGTGGCCTAAACTTGGGTTCGTTTTTGGCTTTCCCAAAACGAATATTCCACGCCGGCCTGCGCAGACTTGGGTTCGTTTTGCAATTTTTCCTTTTTTATCGACCCTCTCTACCCACAACCGGTTGGGGTTGGTTCTGCCCCGGCGGTGCGCCGCCGTTCTGACCGTTTAGCGTTAATCCGTCCCCTGTCCCCTTCTCCCTATGTCAAAGCCAAGCCGCTGGGAGCGGCGGAGCCTTAGCGAAGCGAAGACGCGACCACGTTGTATCCCGCGTCGCAAACGCAACGCCGTAGGTTTACCCGGACTCCGAGGTCGGGGCGGCTCGTCAGGGGGAGCCGAGTCTGACAGGAGCCGAAAGCGGCACTAGCCGCTGAGACGCGCCACAGACTTGCCGGTGGCGCAAACGCGACCACGTCGTGTCCCGGTCGCAATGCAAAACCACTCCGCTATATCAAAGAACCGAACCTTGCGACTCTAGCACGACTTCCAGCCAGCGTCCAGTAAAATTATCGCTGCCCGATAACTCGGCTTCCTCACGTCGCTTTCCCCTGCCCCCGGCAGCCGCCACACTTGCCAACACTGTTACTTGCCAGCCCGGCAATTTCAAGCGGAGACGATCTGAGATACCATGCGACTTGATATGGGCGACGGAGGAGACCTTTTGACCATGGCTTGATTTAGCTTGAACGACATGCCGTATCAGGCGTATAAGCCGATCGTCGCCCCGTTTACGGGGCCGCTCCTCGACCCCAAGCGCGTCCTGTCTGCGCGAGGCTCGGACATTCTAAATCCGGTTGCGAGTGCAGCGTGAAGGCTATCCTGAAACAGGAGTACACTGAACTTTCGCGAATACCGCATCGCTCGCGGCATTCACTGTTGGCCACCCAATCAAGAGGCTTAACGATTTCATTTTTCATCGCCGCACGCCCGACGCCGGCCATCTGTCCGGCGTTGACAACCATCGTCCGGCGGCCCAGACCTTGCCCTCGGGGACCGGATAGGCGATGCTGTCGACTTGAAACCTCCGATTCAAACGGACGGGCATTTTGACCAGATGGGAACTCTATCACACCAACCGGAGACAAACATGAAACTGACGCCCATAAAGCTGGCAGTCTTCGTTGTCGTCCTTGTAACGGTTATGGCGTTTACGGCTTCCACGCCCGGCCATGCCGATGATACAACAAAAACGAAACCCGCCGACAACAATAAGACCAGCCAGCCACCGACCAATAACCCCGCGAGTAATAAACCGGTACAAACCAAACCCAATCCCGCTCCGAATCCACCCGTTAACCCTAGTGGTGTGCCGGGCGCAGTTCCGGGCAAGAACGAACCCGGGCAGGCTGGTCCGCGCAATTTGGTTCGACCGCCGCCAGACGACCGTTCGAAGCCCCCTCCGGGCTCACAGCTGCAGTTAAAAAACCGCTCCACGCCACACGGTTTCGAAATGGCAACATCCTCGGGCGTGGTGCGAGACAAGGTCGAAAAGGGCCCGGATGGCCAGCAGCATGCCCAGCATTTCACTCCCACCGGGAGGATGGAATCGGATGCGGTCGTCAAGCCCGACGGCGCCGTGCAAAAGACTTACTACAATCCCAGCGGCAAAATATGCCGCGAGGAAATCGACCATACCGACGGCAGTCGGGAAGTCAGCAATCTACGGCGGGGCCGCAACGGCAGCGTGCGCGTCACGGAAACCATCCAGTACGACAGCCATAGACGGGCGGTGTCCAAAACCGTCGAAAAGACAATCATCATTGGCAAGACTGGCAGGAGAACGATGATTGTGAATCATTATGAGGCCGGACGGTTTGGGCTCGCCTATCGCCCTTCCTACGCTCGTCCGCAGGTCTTCGTCACGTGGTATGACCCTTTCTGGTACGCACCCGATGGGACGCCGATTTACCATCCGTTCGCGTGGAACTGGGGGTGGAACAACGACGGCTGGTATCTGCGTTACCATGGGTCGTACTGGACCACGTATGGTGTGTATCCGACACCCTCATACTGGGTCACCGACCGCGTGATCGCCGATTATCTGGCCGACCATTATGAGGACCAGGTGACCGTCGATCAGGCCCGCCAAGAAGCCCAACAGGCCCGGGCGGAGGCTATACAGGCCCAGCAGCTGGCTCAACAATCCCAAGACGCCGCCGAGATCGCCGAGGCAAAGGCCGCTGAAGCGGCAGCCGAACTGCGCGCCAAGAGCGCGGAAGACAAGCTGGCCCAGCTCCAAAGTGCAGCCGCCAGCGGCAATGGAAAACCCGCCCAGCCCAATCCAAATGCGACGCCGATTGATAATGCCACAAAGGACGCCGTGAAAGCCCAAATCGAAGCCACGGTTGCCGAGAACAAACAATACGCTGATCAAGTCGCCAAAGGACAGAACCCACCCTTGCCCGATGTGTCCAAATCGCTGGCCGATCCCCAACACGTCTATCTCGTCTCCGCTGACGTCAGCGTCACCTCCGCGAAGGATTCGACACCCGCGGGCACCTTGAGCGAGGGCGATGTGTTGAAACTCGATATCAGCCAGGCGATTGTCGTGAATGACCTGACCGAAGCGACCCTACTGACCATGCGCGTGATCGCTTCCAAGGGCGAGGACGGTGAAGTCACCGCCGGCACCTTGATCCAACTGTCGGTAAAGCAACTCCAGAACTACGACAATGAATTCCGCGCCAACGTTGACGAGGGAGTGACTGACGCGGATGAGAATTCGGGCGAGTTCAAGCGCGGTGGACGGTCGGGATAAAGCTGGTCGCGCCCACGTAATCACCTCTCGAGCCGACGGACACTGCTGGTTGGGCAACCCGGTTTGACCATGGTCGCCGTTGTCTGTTCGCGGGTCCTCACTTGCCTTCTGGCGCGGAGGGGGTTTCTGTGAGATTCTTCCGAATCTTGTTCCAGAGGAATGCCAATAATTCGGCCACATATCCGGCCACATATGGATGAACGAGGAGCGCCCCTGCATAGATGAGGAAGCCGTTCCAGATCACTTGCTCGTGGACCACGATAACAAACCCTCCGATGAGGACTACGAGAGCGGTAACCCGGGTCATATACTTCTCCAAAGCATCGTCGTTCAGTCGACGCCCCTTGAAAAGCACATACCCACACTGCAAGGCCAGAACCAGAACAATAGTTACGAAGAAGAGAACCAAATCCAACTTGTTTTGCGCTCCTTCGGTAAACTCGCGCACGCGGCTGCCCTTGAGTGTGGCGACGCCGCAGGCGTGGAGAAACACACCAGGAATTGGCTCTTCAATTCCGGGAATCACAAACATGTCACTGGCGACACCTCGAGACGCATCGCCCAGCAGCACAATGTGCTTATAACAAAGCGCGCGACGTGTGTCGAGTTCGTCTTCTAGGAACTCCTTGGACTTGATTGATTTGAATTTCTGTTTCTGAAGCCAATTTACGTTTAGCAAGAACTCGGCCGCCTTGGTCTCACCATCGAGTTTCTTGAGCTTTGTCTCCTCCAGAGTCCCCACCGGCAAGGATTCGTCTTGGACAAGTTGTTCCCGTTTCAGGACGAGCGCCGCGCTCAACCCCGGCAACGGTTGATCGGAATCCGGGGATTGTACCCATCGCGGCAGTCGTCGAGGGATCGGCTCCAGGTCCGGGATCGCGATGCTCGCGGCAAGTTCAGAAAACGTGTTCGTGCCTAGCCAATTGTTTGGCCCGTACGCTTGCGTACGATACACGCCGAGGCAGATGGGAATATTATTCGAGCGCGAGAGATCTTTGCAGAACGTGAAGAAACTCATGTCGTCTGGATGGGGACGACCGTTGTGCGGGGAAAGATCGACGTCCACCCCAATTCCCACAGCCCCTGCCCCGGCGGCTTTCTCGACCAAGTCCCGCAGCACCGGTCGCGGCGTCACGTAAAACCGGTGATGTCCGTTACTCCACGGCTCCGGTCGGATGTCGCTGATGTCCAAGATTACGACCGATGTCCGGTCCTCTTGACCCACCCCTTCAAACTCCCCTTGTACGAGCCGGTACATCATCCGATTCAGTTCCCCGCCAACTTCCGTATGTTCCAACCGTACATCGAGCCTAGAAAGGAAAAGCGCAACCAACGCGATGGGTACGACACGCAGTTTTCGTCGAAGTGTTTGAACAGCCATTTGTAGGCGCTCGCGCAAATTCGTTGCCTCTTCAGGTTTGGATTCTTGTGGGATGCCCGTATCCATGGGTCTTAGCTGAAACTTGCCAATTTCAAATTCAGACGTGGTTCATCAGCTCCGCACATCTGGCCTCTCTTCTCTCACCCAAGCGCGATCCCGGCGCTAACGTGGCCACTTAATACTATCGACCCTGTGACTCAGCAAGGCAAAATCTGCCGTCGAACAGCCCATCCGTGTGAATCTGCCTCCTGCCCTGAGCGAAGTCGAAGGGTACCCCGCCCCTCGGCTTTCCCCTCTCCGCTTCCCCTCCGCCTTCTGGCTCCTGAATTCTGACTCCTGAATTCTGCCCCTCGTTCCCCTCTCACTCCGCGCCCTTGAACTGATCCGCTTTGTTCTTGAACAGGACGTTGAACGTCGTCAGCGAACCGTACGACCGCGTAACGTATTGCTGGAACTCCACTTT
>JBEKUF010000080.1:0-15258 GCA_049515295.1 Verrucomicrobiia bacterium
CATTGACGCCGGCGGCGAGCAATTCTTTGACGCGGGTGTGGCCGCGGCGTTTCGGGTAGGTGTCGGACCGGCCCTGAAGGACGGAGTTGTCGCAGGGGTTGGTGACCATGTGGAGCCCGGCGCGTTTGATGAGGCGGATGAGTTTGAAAGCGTACGCATTGTCCACGCTGTGCATCGACGTGGTGTGACTGGCGGTGACGCGACCGCGGAGGCCGCGTCGGATCGTCTCGGCGGCGAGAACTTCGGTGAACCGCGAGTTCGGGTCATCGGTTTCGTCGATATGCAGGTCGAGTTTTGCCTGAAACTGCTGGGCGAGATCGCAGGCGAATTTCACGTCGGCGACGCCGTCGTCGCGGGTCATTTCGTGGTGGGGAATGCCGCCGACGATGTCGCAGCCGAGTTCCATGGCGCGTTCCATGAGCGATTCGCCGTTGGGGAACGCGTAGATGCCGTCCTGCGGAAACGCGACGAGTTGGATGTCGACAAGCCCCGCGAATTCCTTTTTGACTTCGAGCAGGGCTTTCACGGCGGTGAGTTCGGGATCGCAGACATCGACGTGGCTGCGAATGCGGGTGACGCCGTGGGCGAGTTCCCATTTCACGGCGAGCGAGGCGCGGCGTTTCACGTCATCGAAGGTGAGCGTCTTCTTGCGTTCGGCCCAGATCTCGATGCCTTCGATGAGCGTGCCGGTTTGGTTGAAGCGCGGCTGACCTACGGTGAGCACGGCGTCGAGGTGGACATGGATGTCCGTGAACGGCGGCGAAACGAGTTTCCCGGCGCAGTCGATGATTGCCGCCCTGACCCCTCGGCTTCTCGAGGACTCGATTTTGGTGATGAGGCCGTTGTTGACGGCGATGTCGACGTTGTTGTCGTGTCCACGCACGCGCGCGTTGCGAAGAATCAGGTCCATGAGCGCCTCCGTTCGCGGCATTGTAACGGGCGGATGGGGAAGGGGAAGGATGTTTTTGTGAGGCAAGCGGCCGGGGAGGAAGGCGGACGGGCACGAGAATTATTTCACCACGAAGTCACGAAGAGCACGAAGGAAACACAGGGGGCCAAGAGGCGGATTCTCTCACGCAGAGGCGCAGAGGGCGCAGAGAACGAGGCCGATTGCGCCGGGGGCACGGACCCGGCGCGTCTCGTCGGACTCGGCTTGTTGAGGGGCCAAATCGGGCAAGGCCGCGCGGGGGAATCCGCCAAGGGCGGACAAGCTCGGCGGTCCGGAAATTGTGAGGCGGTGGGCGCGTCAAGTGTTTTATGATGAGACCTGACCCCGTGTCCTTGTGTTACACGCCGCAGCATTGGCAGGAAGTCTTATGGATAGCGCTATCCATAACCGTTATGGCGGTGATACCTTCCAGTGGAAGGTATCAGCGGAGGCACGGAAAGGATACGGGCGGGCGGGAAAGGATGGCGGGAGGTGGGGCGATACATATCAAACGTATGTATCATGGTGTCAGAAACGGGTGGATACATATGTTACATATGTATCATGGTATGGCGGCGGAGGTTGGGGGACGTTAAGTGAAGGGGGCGGAATTCAGAACACAGGGGAAAATGGAGGGGCCAAATCGGGCAAGACGCGTGGCAACGTCAGGTCCGTGAATTGTGAGGCGGTGAGGCGGCGATCAAATGTTTTATGTTGAGACCTGACCCCGTTTCTTCGGCTATGGGGTGTGACTGGGATATAGGCGGGGAAGACGAAGGCCGCGTGTGGTTACGATTTCGCAGCGATGGGACGGGTCAGGGGGTGAGAGAACGCCTAAGTATTCTCCGACGACGCGCGGCGAGCAGGGAGAAGGCGCCGAGGCCGACCATTACCCACGTGGAAGGCTCGGGGACGGGCAAGGTGATTCCTTGGAAGGCAAGAGCATAAGGCCCGTACAACCCGGAGGCAAAGGTGCTGCTGCCTCCGTTGGGCGTGAATTCATAGATGTGTCCGCCGGCCGCATCTGCCTCAAACAGGTCACCCGCGCTGTTAAAGGCCAGACCTTCCGGCGGGGCCAACCCGGAGGCAAAGGTGCTGCTGCCGCCGTTCGGGGTGAATTCGTAGATGCCGTTTTCATAAGCTACAAACAAATCACCCGCGCTGTTAAAGGCTAGAGCTTTGGGGGAGGCGATGAAACCAGAGGCAAAGGTGCTACTGCCTCCGTTGGGCGTGAATTCAAGGATGGTGCCGGTCGGTTCAGCCGCATCGGTTCCAGCCGCAAACAAATCGCCCGCGCTGTTAAAGGCCAGAGCATAAGTGTTGAACGAGGAGGCAAAGGTGGCGCTGCCTCCGTTGGGCGAGAATTCGGTGATTTGGGCGGTGCCGACAAACAGGTTGCCCGCGCTGTTAAAGGCCAATGGCAAAGGGTCGCTCAAATGGGAAGCAAACGTGCTGCTGCCTCCGTTGGGCGTAAATTCGTAGATATTGCCGCTGTTTCGATCCGCCTCAAACAGGTTGCCCGCGCTGTTAAAGGCCAGACCATAAGGGTACAACCCGGAGGAGGCAAAGGTGCTACTCCCTCCGTTCGGCGTGAATTCATAGATGTTGCCGGTCGAGCTGCCGCCGCTCGAGCCAGCTGTTACAAACAGATTCTGTCCCTGCGCCAGGGCCGCCGACAGCAGGCTGGCCAGTGCGACGGCCAAATAGCGAAGGGGAATTCTCATAGAAGTCCCTTGGCCCTTCGGAAATAGGTGCTCTCCGCTAACCGGCTCATGGGTACGAGTCTCTGCAACCGACTCCAATACAAGCAGAAGCCGCCCGATTTTTCAAGCGCAAAGTTACAGGCCCAGCGCCCAAAGGCGTTCAGTGGAAGGTGGCTACGGGAACAAGCCTCGTCGGTTTTATCGGATTGTGAGTTGACTTAATATCCAATTACGATATACTGGGGGGCTGAGGTTGGGATGTTCTTTGACAACGATGGGAGGGCCACTACCGGTTGGGGTGGTAGGGAGGCCGTAAAAAAAGTAACGGAAGTATCAAGATAACAAAAGGGTGACTGTTTCATGCCGTTTCTCAGCCCGGTTCGGCTCCTACCTCTTCGGCCAACCGCGCTTCGGTTTCTTCTTGTGCAACGCCACTTTCACAGCGTCTTCCCAGTTGGCGTAGCCGGTTATTTTGAACCGCTGCGGCTCCGGGCCGTGCGCCGTGTGCCTGCCCGCCTTAATCGGCTGCCGCTTGTGTTTCTTGTCGCTCATAATCTCGCGTTCCTTAAACCAGTTTCTTCGCAATGTCGCCGTCCAGAATCTCGCGGACGGTGAGCGGGATAATAACCTTGTGCTCCTTGGTGAAAAATCGGTCGATTTCATGCAAAGCGTCACTGCTGTAGCCAAACGAAACGAAGAAGCCCTTGGTGCGCTTGGCCCGGTTCATAGCCGTCTCAAACTGGTCGATCTCAGGCCGACCGGCTTTATCCTCCTGCTTCACTTGAACGGGATACCAGTTGTCCATGAAAGCAAGGTCGTCGTCTTGCCTGCCTTGCACCTTGTCGATGGCACTTACCGGATAGATTCTCCCGTCGATTCCCTTGTCCCCCACCTTGGCCTTGTTCGCTCTGCCGCCAAGTGCGACCACGGCCCAGTTCTCAAACTCGAATGGCGGTATCTTACGGAGCTTGTCCTCGCTCCATGGCAAGTCGCGCACGACAAAAGCGCGACCAACTCCCCACAGTGTTTCGTCCTCTTTCATGCCGCATACATCGCGTAATCGCTTCGCCATGACCCGGCAAGAGGTTGGCGATATGTCTATGCCTATCCACTGACGCTTGAGATTCTGTGCGGATACAAGCGCCGTGCCGCAACCGCAGAAGGCGTCGAGCACGATGTCATTCTCGTTGCTGCTCGCTTGGATGATTCGGTCAAGCAACGCGAGCGGCTTCTGTGTCGGATAGCCAAGCGATTCTTTCGCAGACTTTGAGAAACTGGTGAGCGCCGGAATATCGTCCCAAATGGAATCTATCGGCTGTCCCTTTAGTTCGTTCGCGTATCGTTTCCATCCCGGCGTGCCGCCTTTCGGCGGAAAATAAATCCGCCCATCGGCAGCCATTTCTTCCAGTTCGGCGGGTGTTCGCATCCAGTGACGGCCCTTGCCGATTTTGGCGGGGTCAACGCCTCGCCACGGCTTCCCGGTTTCTCCGTTTCGCAATCCAGAGCCGGTAATGTCGTTGACGCGGAACTTGCCCCGCGTCTTGACGTATTCGTCCTCATTTACGAAATAGCCTTCAAGGTAATCGTCTGAATAGTTTTTCAGTTGCGTGTTGAACAGAGGCGTCTTTCCATTGGAATACCTGAAAATTATGTCGTGGACATGACCAAAGCCATGCGTATCAGCGTGGGCCGTTGTTCGTTTCCAGACGATTTCATTTTGAAAATCTCCCTCGCTGATAATCTGGTCAAGCATCACCTTGACGTAGTGCGAAGCGTGCCAGTCGCAATGGTAGTAGAGGCTCCCGGATGGCTTTAGGACTCGCGCAAGTTGCTCGCACCGGGGTCGCATATAGTCAATGTACGCTTGCGTGGATTCGTGTCTGTCCTCAAATCCTCGCTTCTCTTGTGTCTCGCCCCAAAAAATCTCGTAACTGCGATTCGAGTTCCACGGCGGGTCAATGTAGATAAGATCAATGCAACCGTCCGGTAGTTTCTGCAACTGGTCGATGTTGTCTCCGCAATAAATGACCCGCGTATCGACCAGCGGTGAAGTGCGGGCAGCACTCATAGCGACCACTCCACAACGAGAAATGATTCCAGCGGTAGCCCGCACTCAAGAGCCGCTTCCAACCAACGCCGTTGCGTGTCCTGAATCTCGTCTTTGTGGCCTTTAGTGCGCTGTTTGGACTCCGCGAATATGCACGCGCTACCCTTCCAACATCCTACATCCCAACAACCCTTCCGCGAACCGGCAGCTTTGTAGATTCGATTCAGCAGCGATGCTTGCGCCTCCGATGGCTCCACGCTATTTGCGGGCCAGTAGCGTGTTCTGTACTTCCGATGGAACGTGTCCACCCAAAAACCTTGCCAGCCCGCTTGTTCAAACACTCGCAAGACGCCAAGTTCTGCAAACTCTGGTTTTCCGTCGAAATCCAAAATGATTTTGCCCCCGTAGTCGTCGGCGATCTTCTCGCCTGTCCACAGTTTGAAAATCGGGGTGGCCTTCGGGATTGCAACGGTTCTCCCCGATGGCAAGGGGATGCGTTCCTCTGTGCTCGGTTCCAATCCCTTTGGATATGTCGTAGAACTGACTTGGTTCATGCTGCCTGATCGACCATCGTTCGGTAGTCCAATCGCTTGCCGCCCGCTCCCTGAATTGCCGCAACGGTACGCTCTCCGTCGTTCATCTTGCGGCCATTCCACCGGAAGTCAAACTCTCCGACATAGCGGGGCAAATGTTTCTTACTGACCGCGTGATAAATCCCGGTGATGCCGCGCTTGAGAATTGCGAAGGACGATTCCGCCGTGTTCGTGTGAATCCAACCGTCACGCACATATTCACCATCCCGATGGCAAACGACTTCGTGACCAGCGAACTGACGGCCAATGGGCGCGTAGGTCGCAAATTCGTCAGTGACGATCACCGAGCGATTATCCACGCTCCCGGCGAGAGCCGCATGGAGCGTCTTGGCGCTGACATTCGCCACGACCCGTCGATGGATACCGCCATCACGTTCAACCATTGCAAACACCGGAACCTTGCGCGTTCCGCGTCCCCTCTTTCGGGGTCGCCCGGCCCGGTGCGGATGTGGGCGGACTTTGCCGCCGACATAGGTTTCATCAAGCTCGACCAATCCCTTCAACTTTCGTCCGCCATCTGGCGTCATGGCAAAGCGAATGCGCTGCAACAAGAACAACGCGGATGGATAACTAATCTGGCAGTGCCGTTTGATCTCCAAAGCGGACACGCCCTTCTTGGAAGTTGCCATGCGCCAGAACGCATAGGCCCAATGCCGAAACGGGATTCGGGATTCTTCCAGTACCGTGCCGATGCGAACGGTGAACTGCTGCTTGCAATCGTGACACCGCCACAAGAACGCCTTGTTGCGCTGGCCGGTCTTGGCGTCTTTCATCTGATAGACGTTGGTTGAATTGCAGTGGGCGCACTGTGGTTTTCCGCCCCACAGTTGCCGCTCGAAAAACTCAACCGCCGCAAGCTCGTCCGAGCAAATCGCGGGCATCTGCTGAATGACTTCCGACTTGTCCAAGTGTGCTGTGTTCCTTTTCATGCCTCTACATTAAACCTAACAAAAGGCTTTGTCAACGCCTTTTTTCAATTATTTTCGCCTGTTTTTCCTTGGTTTTTTGGCGGTTCTTGTGACCCATCGAACCTTTCGTAAGTGCTGGAATATCATGACGCAGGTGTCATTCGGTACTGGGGGGTTAGAATCTTTCTCCCAAAGTGTCCTGATTTTATCTGCTCCGGGGACACCATCGGTTCCCCGCCCAACATAGTGCCACTCGCCCGCAGAGTTTAGAGTGCTGATCGCCGTATTTGTCCCCACGCCTTCTGCCGCCTCACTTCGGAATTTTGCTTCTGCCATTCTGTAAATCAGCTCTGTGTGTATCAAGTCCTCTTTATAGTTGTGAATCAGGCTTGCGGTGGCCAAATCATATCCGGTGCCGATTGCACAGAAACCCATTTTGTCACAAATCTCTCTGCCGTCTTCATTGATTTTTACCAAATGCGGCTCCCCGGTGGGGTCGAATCCCGCAAGCAACAAATCCGTGTCAATGTTTACTTTGTTCACATTGTCAAGAACGTCGGGATATTCAGTGCCAAAATAATCGGTGCCTTTTCGCTTAAACTCGCCCATCGTCATTCCGTAACGAGCCAAAACTTGGTGCTCAATGGTGTCCCGAAGTTCTTGCTCGTAGGCGGCTTGGTATGCAGAGACAACCGATTCCATTCTCTCGACCTTCCCAACCAAGGCTCTGCGTGCCGCACGACGTACTGCTATTGCGATAGTAGGAATGCCCGCATACATCATTAGCCATCGGCTGTTTGGTGTTACTGGCATGACTTTGGGGCTATCAGTATCCCTTGACCATGAGGGATCAGACAACATCATGTCGCTGATCGTGACGATGTTCGGGGATTGATTTGTCTTTCCGTAAGCGATTGCTGCAATGCACAGAGTCATGTCGTTTTTCCTAAGAATCAATGGCGGTTTGGCGGGCCGCTTGATTCTAGGAAATCGCCTCCGCTTTTCAAGCGGGAATATCTGCCTCCGCTTGCGGTCGTGCCAAGGGTGCCTAAACATCAACCGCCCCCGGTTGGGGCGACTGCCCTTTTGTTATCTTGATACTTCCGAAAAGTAAAATTGCAAAACGAACCCAAATTTGAGCAAGCCGGCGTGGAAAACTGTGAAACGGAAAGCCAAAAACGAACCCAAGTTGTGGCCACAAGCGGAGGGCGGCGAAGTGGCTAAGTGCCGGAGTGTCGAAGTGCGGAAGGCGGACGGGCACACGGATGGCCGCGTGACGCTCGTGCGAGCGAACCGCGCCTACGGCGGACGAGCGCGGGCTTCGCCAGGGAGCTTGATCAGGAAGAGCGCGGAGGACGCGAAGTGCGCTGGGCGGCGTAACCCGCGAATTGGCAGCTGGAAGCCTATTTTAAAAATCGTTGACGGTAATGGGGGATGGTGTTATCACCAAGGCGTAATGCAAGGAGGAAGGCGTTGATATTATGAAGAGTTTCTCAAGGATTTTCTTGTCAGTGGCCCTCATCGGGGGCGCGGTTCTACTGTTCAATGGATGCGCGACGCAGCAGAAGCGTCTGACGCCGGTGAACGAGCAGCAGAAGAGCGAGTTTCTCAAGGGGATGGACGTGGTGGAGAAGCCCGAGCTGGAGCCGGAGTGGGCGGATTTCGTGAAGGACCATTACCCGAACTGGCGGCGCCACTACTGGGTGGACCGCGGCCAGTGGGGGAATCGCGGTTATATCTTCGGGCGACCGGCGGCGGAGACCGAGCCGGTCGTTGAGCAGATCACGCCGTTGCCGCCGGCCGAGCCGGCCCCGCCGACGATCGTCGAGAACGAGCCGCCAAAGGTCGCGGCACCGGAGAGGCCGGCCAAGTACGTGGTACGCAGGGGCGATTCGCTGTGGAGGATTGCCGGCAAGGTGTATGGCAATCCGTTGAAGTGGCCGCGGATCTATCGGGCCAACAAGGACAAGATCAAGAACCCGAACCTGATCTACGCGAACCAGGTGCTGGTCATTCCGGAGAAGTAGGGTGCGACGCCGGTGGTCGGGTTGCGAAGCGCGGGCAGATGCAGTATGTTTTGGTTGTTTGAGGGAATGACGCTTTAGCGACACATGGCCAGCGAAACACTGCATTTCGACAATGCGCGGCAAGCGCAATCCCTGTATGCCAGCGAGCCGAAAAACCTTCGCCTTGTTGAAGACCTGCTCAATCTAAAGGTCACCGCCCGCGACGGTTGGATCAACGTCGAAGGCTCGGCGCAAGACATCGCGCGGGCAAAGTCCCTGTTTACCGAACTGCACCAGGCGGTATCCCGCGGCACGGTGATTCGTCGGCAGGAATTCAGCCGGGCGGTCAGCGCGATCTCGCGCGGTGAGGCGCTGAAGATGCAGGAATTACATGAGGGCCGTGTGGATGTCTCCACGCGGAAGCGGCCGATCATCCCGAAGACGCAGGGGCAGAATCGTTACCTCGAAGCAATCCGCAAGAACGATATCGTGATCAGTATCGGGCCGGCGGGGACGGGCAAGACGTATCTGGCGATGGCGATGGCGGTCCACGCGCTGCGCAGCGACCGCGTGGGCCGGATCATTTTGTGCCGGCCGGCGGTCGAGGCGGGCGAGGCGCTCGGATTTCTGCCGGGGACGCTGGAAGAGAAGGTCAGTCCCTATCTGCGTCCGTTGTACGATGCGTTGTACGACATGATGGACCCCGACGAGATCCAGCGGAACATGGAACGGGGCGTCATTGAGATTGCGCCGTTGGCGTATATGCGCGGGCGCACGCTGAACAATGCGTATGTGATTCTGGACGAGGCGCAGAACACAACGAGCGAGCAGATGTTGATGTTCCTGACGCGGATGGGGTTTGATTCCAAGGTGGTGATCACGGGTGACATCACCCAGGTGGACCTGCCCGGGCACAAGACGTCGGGGCTGATCGAAATCCAGGGTATTCTCCAGGAGATTCCTGGCCTGGAGATTGTCTACTTGAATGAACATGACGTGGTCCGCCACGAACTTGTGCAGAAGATCATCGGCGCGTATTCCAAGTTCAAAGAGGAACGGGAACGCCGTCGCCAGGAATCGGCGGCGAACGGCAACGGCAAACCGCACGCGGCATGACCCCCGACGGCATGCGGGAGAGGGTCACCGTCTCCAATCGCCAGCGCCGGCTGAAGATCAACGCTCGCCGGCTGGCGGAGGTTGCCGAACATGCGCTCGAACTCGTCGGTGACAAGCAGTTCCATCTGGGAATCGTGCTGGTTAACGATGGCGCCATCGCAAGACTCAACGCGCAATACCATCACACGCAGGGGCCAACGGACGTACTGAGTTTCGATTACGGGGAAGGGCAACGCGAGCTGATCATTTCGGTGGAACGCGCCGTCATCCAAGCCAGGCGGTACCGCACGACGCCGGGGCGCGAACTCGTCTTGTACGTGGTACACGGCATCCTCCATCTTCACGGGTACAACGACCTCACCGCGCTGCAACGCCGCCGGATGCGCGTGGCGGAACGGCGGTTGATGTCACATTTGCGAAACCATTTCGATTTGAACAGGTTGGCTTGAGCGTGAACTGCAAACCAGCACTGGGTCTGAGGTGTGTTTTTGTTGACTTTTGGGACATGAAGGTGTCTAATGTCACTTAAGTCTCGGGCACACGTGACATAAGGGCAAGAAAAACACCTAGGGAACCGTAAACGAAGAAAGCATCTCTCACGAAGGGGATTCTGAATGCAGAAAACATCTCTCACGAAAACAATCGCAATCCGTAGTCTTTTGAGTTGCTTGGCCTTCCTGGTGGCTGGCGGCATTACGGGAATTGCTTCCGCTCAAGCCACCAGAACGATCCGTGTGGTTTGCTACAACATTGATGCCGACCAGGACCAAAGCGGTTCTCAGTACGCCCTTCCGCAACCCGGGTTGATTACTCCTTACAACAGCACAATTCCCTACACTACCGCAAATATGATCAGTGGCGGCGTGCTCGAGGGGATTGGAGAAGAGATTATCAATGGCGATCCGGCGCAGCCGATCGATATTCTGGCGTTGGAAGAGACGACCAGCAACTCGACTACCGTCCAACCGATCGTGACCGGGTTGAATACCTTCTACTCGAACTATTATAATAATACCAACGCTTACTATGCCATGAGCCCCTACCAAGCCAAGACAAGTGGCACCCCCCAGGATGGGGGCGGCCCCAACGCCATGGTATACAACACCAATACGTTGCAACTGATTGCCTCCGTCGCAGTGGATCCACCGGGCGGCGCTGGCAATCTTGGCTCTTCGTATGGTGAGTATCGTGAGGTGGTGGCGTACGAGTTTGCACCGGCCGGTGTGACGCCAGGGGCGAACAATGAGTTTTACGTTTATGTGAGCCACTACAAGGCGGACGGGGGTTCCAGCAACGACGCCAAACGTCTTGGCGAGGCCCAGATCATCCGCAATAACGAATCCACCAACTGTCCCGCGAACGCCCGGGTGCTGTACGTGGGCGACTACAATATCAACGACGGTAGCGGCGAGGGCGGCTACCAGACGATCCTCTCCAACGGCGTGCCTTGGACCAGCAGTATAAAGCAGGGTCAGGGAGTCGACCCGCTCAACATTGATTGGGGTCCGTACACGTCTGCGACCACCAACCTCAGTTGGAGCCTGTACATGTTAACCGAATCGGCCACGAAACTCACCGCGCGGTTCGATCTTCAAGTGATGACGAGCAACGTGTATTACGGTGTGGCGGGGGGCTTGCAGTACGTTCCGGGAACGTACCACGCGTTCGGCAACAATGGCACGACCCCTTCTGGACAGGGCGTGGATCAGGGTGGGAATACCGCGCTGAACGATCTTGACCCGAACTTGGTGAGTCTTTTCAACCTCCCCGCCTCGACACTATTGGGGGACCTCGCCACCACCACCGATCACCTGCCTGTAGTGGCCGATTACACCATCCCCCTGACTTCGGGCCCCGTCACGTTCACGACGAGCCAAGGGAACGAGACGTGCAATGGCCAGTCCGCCGGCACCATCACGGTCAGCGGCGTTTCCGGCGGCAGCGGCGGCGGGTACACCTATTCGACGAACAACGGGGTCACGTTCCAGGCCGGCAGCCAGTTCACGGGCCTGGCGGCGGGCAGCTTCACGATTGTGGTCAAGGACGGCCTCGGGAACACCAGCACAGGCCAGGTCGTGACGATCACCCAACCGACCGCGATCACGTTCACGACAGGCCAGGCCAACGAGACCTGCAACGGGCAGTCCGTCGGCAGCATCACGGTCAGCGGCGTTTCCGGCGGCAGCGGCAGCGGGTACACCTATTCAACGAACAACGGCGCCACGTTCCAGGCCGGCAGCCAGTTCACGGGCCTGGCGGCGGGCAGCTACACGGTTGTGGTCGAGGACGGCATCGGGTGCAACAGCACAGGCCAGGTGGTCACGATCACCCAGCCGAGCGCGGTCACGTTCACGACGAGCCAGGTCAACGAGCCGTGCTATGGCCAGATCGTCGGCAGCATTACGGTGACGGCGTCCGGTGGCAGCGGCAGCGGGTACACCTATTCAATGGACAACGGCTCCACGTTCCAGGGCAACAACCAGTTTACGGGCCTGGCACCCGGCACCTACGAGATTGTGGTCGAGGACGGCATCGGGTGCCTCAGCAGCGCCACGCCGATCACCATCACCCAGCCGTCGCCGCTGAGTTGCTCGGTGAGTCCGTCGATCGTCACGAATTGCGTCAACCTTTCCCAAGTGTTCACGGTGAACGTCAGCGGCGGCACCGCGGCCTATGGCTACAGTTGGAGCGGTCCGAACAGCTTCAGCGGGACCGGCTCACCGATCACGATTAACAATCTGCAGCCGGCCAGCGCGGGCACGTACACCGTGACGGTGACGGACGCCAACGGTTGTGGAACCATCTGCGCGGCGACCCTGGCGATCAATCCGGCGCCGGACGCCCCGACGGCGGCGAACAACGGGCCGATCCTCGCCGGCACCACGCTGAATCTGACGGCCAGCACGGTGGACGATACGACCTACAGTTGGACCGGTCCAAACAACTTCACATCGACGGATCAGAACCCATCGATTTTGAACGCCCCAGCAGCAGCCAACGGTACGTATACGGTGACCGTGACCGACAGCAACGGTTGCACCGCGGTCGGGTCAACGACAGCGGTGGTCATGTCATTGCAGATTACTTCCATGGCGGCGCGAAGCAATAATGTCTACATCAGTTGGGCAACCATCGGCGGGACGACCAACGTGGTGCAGGTGACACCCGGCAACCCCGGCTACAACACGAACTTCCTGGACATCATCGGTTCGGAGACGTTTGTTGGCGGCAGCGGGATCACGAGCACAAATTACACGGATGCCGGCGGGATGACCAGCTCGTCCAACCGATTCTACCGCGTGCGTTTGGTGCCGTAACAAGGCTTCAAGAAAAGTGATATTGGCGCGTCTCGCACGATTCGTCCGCGCTGGGACAGTTACTGTGCCCTGCCTGTTTGTCGCGCTGACGGCGCAGGCCCAACAGATCAAGGTGATGGAGTATGATGCCTCGCAGGACATCGGGGCGTATACCAACCCCTCACCGCAATCAGCGGCCTACGCACGCGTCATCGCGTACCAGCAACCGGATATCGTTTGCTTCTCCGAGCTGAACGATACCAATCTCCCGAACGCTGTTTCGCTGGTCACCAGCGGGGTGATTAACTGGGTGACGAATAATCTGGCTCCGGTGTTCGGAACGAAAACCGGTGTCACGTTTTGGGTCTACATCGCCAACGTGGGGGATGGGTACAACCGCAACGGTGAAATCAGCCGCTATCCGATTGTCAGCGGCACGACGTACAGCGATGCCGGGGGCGGGTTTGCCAACCTGCGCGGGATGGATTCGATCACCATCCAACTGAGCGGCACCAACACCCTCCAGATTTTCCATGCGCAACTGAAAGCCGATGGCGGCACGCTCGACACGAACAGCAACTGCGAAAGAAAACAGGCGGAGGCCGCGACCGACGCGACCAACATGATGAACTGGGCGAGCACGAACCAGTACCCGTATATCTGGACTTGCGACTGCAACGAGGACCAAGACCCGCGCGACGTCGGTACCGTTGACGGGTACACCACGCCCGAGTGCCCGATCTCGAGCACGTATCATCCGATCACCACGCTCGAGCAGGTGGGCGGGGTGGTCAATTACGAGCCCACCACGCTCGAAACCAATGCGGTCGGTTCATGGCGGACGTGGAGCACGACCCAGGAAGCCGGCCAGCCATCCGTCATATTCGATTACGTTCTCGCCGCGACCAACCGGCTCACGCCCGTGTCCGGGCTGGTGTTCAGCACGTTCGACTGGGCCTCGCACGGTCTGTACACCAACGCGAGCCCGCAGAATCTCGTCAATGACAGCTATACCGCGGACGATCACTTCGATGTGCTGGTGACCTACTCGTTTCCGACCTCCGGGACGAATTTTGGCGTCAGCCCGACTTCACTCACGGCGACCGGAAATCCGGGCGGGCCGTTCACTGCCTCCAGCCAAATCTGCGTGCTGACGAACTTCGACACGATCCCGTTGTTTTGGGCCATCACGAATCAAACCAGCTGGCTGAAGGTCTCTTCACCGGTGGGAAATCTCGGCGCCGGCTGGGGCACGAACATTACCGCGTCCATTACCGCGACGGCCAATTCGCTGCCAGCGGGGACCTACACGGACACGATCACGTTTAGCAATACGGCCACGGGTGTTTCTCTGCCGGTGGGCGTCACGCTGGTCGTCGGGACACCGCCACCGGTGGCCGGTTTTACGGTCACCCCGACCAACGGAGCCGCGCCATTGGCGGTGAACTTTGCCGACACCTCGACCAACTCGCCCGCGAGTTGGGCCTGGACATTTGGCGATGGTGGGACATCGACAAACGAGAACCCGTCGTACACGTATGCGACGCCGGGCGCTTGGACGGCGCAGTTGATCGCCTCCAACGCAGGCGGATCCGGCACCAACACGGTGTTGATCAACGTCTATGACCCGTTCGCGTGGTGGGAGCAAACCTACTTCGGCAGCACCAACTGCGGGCTGTGCGTTGGGAACGCCTCCTACACAGGTGACGGCATGAGCAACACCAACAAGTTCCTGGCGGGTTTCAACCCCACCAACCCGACGGCATACCTGCACATCATCAGTATTGCGACGTCGAGCAACAACATCATTGTGACCTATCTCGGCGCCAGCGGTGACACCAACTACGTGCCGGGTGCCCAGTCGCGGACGAATGTATTGGATTTCGCAACTGGTGACGCCAGCGGCAGCTACACGAATGGTGTCTGGCAGGACACCTTCCAGACCAATATCCTCGGCGTGGGTATATCCACCGCTGGAGGGGAGGGGACAGGACTCGGCACGGTCACCAACATGACGGATGTTGGCGGCGCGGCCAGCTCGCCCAACCGATTCTACCGGGTGCGGCTGGTGCCGTAACACGACGTGGAAATAGGCGGCGCAGGGGCTTTGCGATCGACGGGACCCGTGTGCGTGTTTGTTCAGGCTCAAGCCCCCTTCCTTTCTCGTGTGGCGCGTTGACACCGCGGCGGCGGGCGTCTACGATGGCGCGCCCATGAGCGAGATGTGGAAAGACCTGCGGAATTCCTTTTTTGCCGGGTTGCTGGTTGTCGTGCCGGTCGCGGCCTCGCTCCTGATTCTTCTCGGGATATTCACGTGGGTGACCGATTTCATGCTGCCGGACGCGTTGCGCCAGCAAATGTTCACCCCCTTGTATCGGATCATTGCGTTGGTCGCGTTCATCGCGTTTACGACCGGGGTGGGCTGGATCACGCGCCACGTGGTGGGAAAACGGATGGTGGCGGCCACGGAATCGACGATTGGCCGGGTGCCGCTGCTGAACAAGACCTACGGGTTTATGAAGGAGATCAGCCACACGCTGCTGTCCGGGCGCAAGACGATGTTCCAGCGGGTCGTATTGGTCGAGTTTCCCCGTCCGGGAGTGTATACGGTTGGTTTTGTGACGGGGGAAACCCAGGGCGAAGTGCAAGAGAAGACAGGGG
>JBEKUF010000081.1:0-15128 GCA_049515295.1 Verrucomicrobiia bacterium
CGCTTCCACGCTGGGCCAGACGCTCTCCGCGTCGAAAGTCGCCTCCGCCAACTTCATTACACCGGGCGCGCGCAAAATTGTGTCGAGGGTGAGCGAGCCGTTCAATTTCATTTCCTTTTGCAGCTTCTGAATCGCCCGGTGATACGCTTTCGCCAGCGCCGTGTCCAATTCGACCTGTTCTTCCGCCTTCGCGCTGCTGCGATGGAACGCAACGACCACCATCACCCGCCCGCGCGATAAGTGAGCGTTGATCTCGTCGCGAATCCGCGGCTCGAGCTCGACCAATTCCTTGGCGAGGTTGATCGAGATATCGCTTTGTTTGCGATTGATCGAGTTGAGTTCGACGGTGAATTTGAATCCGTCCTTCGCCGCCTCGCCGCGGCCATATCCGGTCATGGATCTCATGCGTTCCTCATTTCAATCGATAATTGCCCAGCAGCGCGAAGATGGCGGGCCACAAAACAAGCGCGTACACCGACACCCACACGACGAGCAGCAAAAAGTCGTCTTCGACCGTGGGAAACCATTCCCGCGCTTCGACGGTCAATACGACGCCGACAACAATGCCGAAGGCAATCAACCCTTGATGCGCCGCCGGTGTCAGCCGCCAAATCTTGCCGCACCGCGGACAAATCCGTTCCCGTCCCCACAGAGAATGGGCAAAACTTTGCACGAGCGGAACCAATCGTTTTTTGCAGTGGCGGCATCGGAAATAGGGCCTCATAGATTCAACAACCGCGCCATCTGGCTCACATCTTTGTCCCCGCGACCGCTCAAGTTGACAATCACAATTGCGCCGCGACCGATCTTCGTTGCGTTTGCCATCACATACGCGACGGCGTGCGCTGATTCGAGCGCCGGAATGATGCCCTCGCTCCGCGAACAAAACTGGGCGGCCTCCAGCGCCTGACGGTCCGTCGCGTACGTATACTCGATTCGCTTTAGGTCGCGCAAATAGCTGTGCTCGGGGCCAACTGCCGCATAGTCCAATCCCGCCGAAACGGAATGCGTGAGCATGATCTGGCCGTCATCATCCTGCAGCACGAAGGTCCGCGTCCCCTGCAACACCCCGACCGAGCCGCCCTTCTGAAACCGCGCCGCGTGCTTGCCCGCGTGGATGCCTTCGCCACCGCCTTCAACGCCGACCATCCGCACGCCCTTGTCCTTGAGGAACGCGTGGAACAACCCGATGGAATTGCTGCCGCCGCCGACGCACGCCACCAACTCGTCCGGCAACTGCTCTTCCTTTTCCAAAATCTGCCGCCGCGCCTCGCGCCCGATCACCGCCTGGAAATCGCGCACCATCATCGGATACGGGTGCGCCCCCAGAACGCTGCCGAGGATGTAGTAGGTGGTGCGCACGTTCGTCACCCAATCGCGCATCGCCTCGCTGATGGCTTCCTTCAGCGTCTTCTGCCCGGCGTTGACCGCACGCACTTCCGCACCCAACAGCCGCATCCGGTACACATTCAGCGCCTGACGCTCCATGTCCACCGCGCCCATGTACACCACGCACTCCATGCCAAACATCGCGGCCACCGTCGCCGTGGCCACGCCATGCTGACCGGCCCCGGTCTCGGCAATTACGCGACGTTTCCCCATGCGCCTGGCCAGAAGCACCTGGCCGATGGTGTTGTTGATCTTGTGCGCGCCCGTGTGGAGCAGGTCCTCGCGCTTGAGATAAATCTTCGGCCCGCCCAGTTCGCGCGTCATGCGTTCGGCAAAATACAGGGGCGTCGGGCGACCGCAATACTCGCGCAGATAATACGCGATCTCGTCGCGAAACCGTTTGTTGCGTCGGGCCTTCTCGTACTCGCGGGCCAATTCGTGCAACGGCTCCATCAACGTCTCCGGCACAAACATGCCGCCGTACGGCCCAAAGTGCCCATGTTTGTCCGGTACGGTTGTCAGGTGCTCTTGCACAATTCGATGAATCTCCGCAATTTCTCCGGGTCCTTCTTGCCGGGCACGCGTTCCACGCCGCTCCCGACGTCCACAGCATACGGCCGCACGCGGCGGATGGCTTCCTGAACGTTGGCCGTCGTCATTCCTCCCGAAAGGATGATCGGCGGTCCAATCTCCTTCGCTTTCAGCGCCAGCGACCAATCGAACGTCTTGCCGGTGCCCCCGCGCGATTCGTCAGTGTAGGTATCCAGCAACAGAGCGTCAACATCGTACTCAGTGGCGGCGCGCAGCGATTCTTCGTCGCGCATCCGGATAGCCTTGATCGATTTCGCCGCAAACTTCTGGCAGAATCCCGGTGGCTCGTCCCCATGAAATTGCAGCGCATCCAGCAGGCATTCGTCCAGCGCCTTCTCGATCTCGTATTCCAACTCGTCCACGAATACGCCGACCTTCGTCACGAACGGCGGCAGCGCGTTGCAGATGTTGGCCGCTTCGCTCACCTTGATGTAGCGTGGGCTTTTCGAATAAAAAATAAACCCCAGCGCGTCCGCGCCCAACTCGACCGCCAGTAACGCGTCGTTCAGATTCGTGGTGCCGCAGATCTTGATCTTCGTGCTCATCGGCCCATAAGTTCATGAACTTTCGACTCAATGTTCCCACTACGCATGAGCGATTCGCCGACGAGAATCGCGTCCGCGCCGGCTTTAGCGACTCGTTCAACATCAACCCGCCCATGAATGCCGCTCTCGGCCACAATCGTGTACTTGCCGCACATGCCCCGCCGAAGTTTGGCCGCCAGCTTCTCCGTCGTCGCCAGGCTCACGGAAAAATCACGCAGATCGCGATTGTTCACCCCGATAATTTCGGCCCCGGAAACAACGGCTCGATCCAACTCTGTTTCATCGTGCACCTCCACCAAAGACGCCAGATGCAACTGCGCCGCCAACTCCCAGAAGTCCTTGAGTTGGTCGTCATCCAGAATCGCCACGATCAACAGAATCGCATCCGCGCCATGGGCAACCGATTCGTATATTTGCAACTCGTTGATGATAAAGTCCTTCCGCAACAGCGGCAACTTTACCGCGTCGCGGATTTGTCGCAGGTATTCGACCCGTCCTTGAAAAAACTTCTCGTCGGTGAGCACCGATAGCGCGGAAGCCCCGCCATCTTCATAGTCGCGTGCAATTCGGATCGCATCGAAGTTTTCCTGAATCACGCCCGCCGATGGCGACGCCTTCTTGATCTCAGCAATGAGCGCCATCCCGTTGTCGGGACGCAGCGCACCCGCGAAGTCGCGAAACTCCTTCCGCGCCGCCGCTGCTTGCTTCAGCTTATCCGCCTGCGGTTTCAGCTTCGCCACCTCGAGTTTCTTCTCGGTAACAATTTTATCGAGGATGTTCATCCGATGTCTGTCAGCATGAGATGCACGACGAGTTATTCCTCGTCCGTCACGCCCTGCTTGCGTGTGCGCGGTTGGCCCGCCTTGAGCCAGGCGCCGATGAATGGATGCAGGTCGCCGTTCATTACACCTTGCACGTCACTGGTTTGGTAGCCCGTGCGCAGATCCTTCACCATCTGATACGGCTGGAACACGTAACTGCGAATCTGGTTGCCCCAGGCGATCGCGCCCTTCTCCCCGTAATATTTTTCCATCGCCGCCCGTTTCTCATCCTGCTGTTTCTCGTAAAGGCGCGCTTTCAACATCTTGATCGCCAGTTCGCGGTTCTGATGCTGGCTGCGTTCGCTCTGGCATTGGACAACAATGCCCGTCGGAATATGCGTCATGCGCACCGCCGTCTCGACCTTGTTCACATTCTGTCCGCCACGACCACCGGAACGGAACGTGTCCACCTGAACCTCTTCCATCTTGAGTTCCACCTCGTCCGTCTCGCTCAATTCCGCGACCACGTCCACGCTGGCAAACGATGTGTGCCGGCGTTTGTTCGAGTCGAACGGCGAAATCCGCACGAGTCGATGCACACCGCGCTCCGCTTTGAGATAACCGTAAGCGCACTCTCCCGTGACCAGCATCGTGGCGCTCTTGATGCCGGCTTCGTCACCGGACTGGATATCCACCAGATCGACCTTGAACCCGCGCGTCTCGCAGTAGCGTTGGTACATTCGCAGCAGCATGTTTGCCCAATCGCAGCTCTCGGTGCCGCCTGCGCCCGCGTGGATGCTGAAGATGGCGTTGGAGTTGTCATGCTCCGCGCCGAGGAGGTTCTCCAGCTCGAACTGATTGAACTTCTGCTCGGCGGCGGTGACTTCCGTGCTGATCCCCTGTTCGGTTTCGCCGAGATCGATCAGCACTTCCGCATCGGAGATGTTCTGGTCGAGAGCGGCGAGTGTGCCCAGCTTGCGACGAATCGTGTTCGCCTCATCCAGAACGCTGCGGGCTTTGTTTTGATCGGCCCAGAATGTCGAGCCGGCCATGATATTTTCTAGCTCGACCAGGCGCGAGCGCTGTTTGTCGACGTCAAAGATACCTCCTCAACGCCTGATGGCGTTCGCGCAAACTGCTGACTTTTTCCTTCAGCTCTTCAATCATGGCACCGCTAACTCACCATATCATGCGTGGAATGTCAACCTGCGTGCGGACGGCGCAAAATAAGCGAGCCGCAGGCGGGCAACGTAACCACCCCCGTCAGATTCTTGCCGGTGACCATGTCGGACAGGCGCTCCCGGCCAAGGTTTACCTTGCGGGTGGCCGGTTGGAAGTTCAGCAGAAACACAAAGTCGTCCTTGCCGTCCGTGCGTACTTGCGAAGTGACCCCCTTGGGTAATTTCGTGTCGAGCACCCGCCTCAGACCGAGCTTGCGTATGAGCCCACCGTAGAAATCATCGTGGAACCGGTCATCATTGCGCGAGGCGATGTAGTACGCCCGCCCCTTGCCAAATTCGTTCACGGTCAGCGCTGTCTGCCCCTTGTAGAAGTCCGCGCCGTATCTCGCCAATACATGGGCCGACCCCGCGTGAACGAGATCGCACAGTTCGCGCGTCTGGTAACGGCCTGACAGTCCGAGTCCGTTCTTCGCGGCCGGAATCACCACATTCGTCTGGCCGTCGTGGAGAGCGTCGAT
The DNA here is from genome assembly GCA_049515295.1 of Verrucomicrobiia bacterium. Lineage (GTDB taxonomy): Bacteria > Verrucomicrobiota > Verrucomicrobiia > Palsa-1439 > Palsa-1439 > Palsa-1439. Next base: position 4,986 of record JBEKUF010000081.1, read on the forward strand.
TTCCTCGGCCCAAATGCCCAGGACATTTCGCAGCGGCCCCGGGAATCCTCCCAGGAAGCAAAGATCACTCTCATCGACGATGCCGCTCCAGTACGTCGCCACAAACGTGCCGCCTTTCCTGACAAACTTTTCGATCCTCTCCGCGACGCCCGGCCGCGCCATGTACAGCATCGGAGCGATCAGGAACCGGTAGCTTGCGAAATCGCTGTCCATGCTGATCACGTCCACCGGCACGCCACGCGACCAGAATGGTCGATACTGCGCGACGCACGTCCCGCCGTAGTCGCGCCGTTTCCGCGACAATCCCTGCAGATCGTCAATCGCCCACTCGTTCTCCCAGTCGTAGATGATGGCAACCTCGGGATGGACGGTCGTGCCGATAACCGCGTCGAGCTTCTCCAGAATCTGGCCGACCTCCGCCACGTCCCGGAACACACGTGTATTTTCGTGACCGACGTGGTCAACGACCGCACCGTGGAATTTCTCGAATGAGCCCCGGCTCTTGCGCCATTGGAAGTATTGTGCCGTGTCGGCGCCGTGGGCCACCGCCTGCAACGACGAAAGCCGGTGCATACCCGGGCGTTTGAGCTTGCACACTTCCTGCCAGTTCACGTTGCTCGGTGTGCTCTCCATCAGCATGAATGGTTTGCCACCCTTCAGGCAGCGATAAATGTCGTGGATGAAGGCGACGGCGCTTCCCAGCCGCCAATCTTCTTCCAATCCGTGCCACGCCGGATAGCTGTCCCAAGAAACAACGTCCAATTCCGGCGCCATTTTCCAGTAGTTCAGGCCCGAGTATGTCCCCATCATGTTTGTCGTCACCGGCACGTTCGGCGTCACCTCGCGAAGCGGCGCAATCTCGTTCTTCATGAAATCAATGGTCTGATGCGTGACGAATCGCTTCCAATCGAGGTTGAGACCGTGAATCGCCCATTCACCATGCGGGGCCGGGGATTCAATTTGCGACCAATCGGTGTAGGTGTGGCTCCAAAACGCCGTCCACCATGCCTCGTTCAGCGCCTCCAGCGACCCGTACCGTTCTTTCAGCCACGCGCGGAACGCCTCCTGACAGAGCGCGCAGTGGCATTCGCCGCTGTATTCGTTCGAGACGTGCCAAACAAGCAACGCCGGGTGGTTTGCGTATCGCTGCCCGAGTTGGTGATTGATCAACGCCGTCTTTTCGCGATAAACGGGCGATGTGTAACAGTGATTGTGTCGGGCGCCGTGCCGGATGCGCGTGCGGTCAGCATTCACCCGCAAAACTTCCGGATACTTCTGCGACATCCACGCGGGACGCGCCCCGCTGGGCGTGGCGAGGACGGCAAACACGCCGTGATTGGCGAGGTCATCTATCACTTGATCCAGCCAATCGAAGGTAAACCGGCCCTCCTCGGGTTCGAGTGCAGCCCACGAGAAGATCCCCACCGACATCGCATTGCAGTGCGCGAGCTTCATCAACCGCATGTCTTCCTTCAGCACCTCGGGCGCGTGCAACCATTGCTCGGGATTGTAATCCCCGCCGTGAAGGAAATGCGGGCACTTCGGATTGATCGGTGGATAGCGCTTCGTCATGGCGAACGCTCAACTAGCACGTTTCGCCCGCGGGCCTTTCGGTGTGTCTTCAACCACCCAGCCCTGCTTCGCCAGTTGATCACGAATCTCGTCAGAGCGCTTGAAATTCTTCGCCTTGCGGGCCCCCTGCCGCTCTTCGACAAGCCGCTGAATATCCGACGGAACCTCAGACTTTGTCGGCATGCCGAAACCGAGTACGCCATCGATTCGTTTCCACGTGGCGAGAATCCCGGAAGCTTCCTCCGCCGTCAAAGCTCGTTTGTTGGTCTGGCGAACGAATTCGAAAATAGCCCCAAGCGCGGCGCTGATATTCAAATCGTCATCCAACGCTGCCTCGAATTCCGGCAACAGCGTTCCGTCGTAACTGCCGGAACAGGAGCCAGCGATCTCCTGTAACTTCAAGAGAAAGTCGTCCATTCGTTGCAGCGCTGATCGGGCAGCCTGTAGACCGTCGAACGTGAAATTCAGTTGCTCGCGATAATGCGCCGAGAGCAGCACGTAGCGAATTTCGCGGCCTGTCCACCCCCTTGCGAGCAGGTCGCGCAGTGTGTAGACATTATTGAGCCGCTTGCTCATCTTTCTGCCTTCGACCAATAAATGCGAGTTATGCAACCAATAACGAGCAAGCGGTTTGCCCGTGACTGCCTCACTCTGGGCAATCTCATCCTCGTGATGTGGGAAAATCAAGTCCTCGCCGCCACAGTGGATGTCGAAGGTTTCCCCAAGATGTTGCATGCTCATCACACTGCACTCGATGTGCCACCCGGGACGACCATCGCCCCACGGTGACGGCCACTTCACGTCGCCGTCTTTTTCATCCCATGCCTTCCACAAAGCAAAATCGGCCATCTCCTCCTTGTCGTAGTCATCGCTCTTGATGCGCGCCATCGCCGTGCTCTGGTCACCGACCTGTCGATGGGAGAGCTTGCCGTAGTCGGAAAACGATTTGATCGAGTAGTAGACACATTTGTCGTCGCCGACATAGGCGTGATTCTTCGCAATGAGCTTCTTGATTAACGCAATCATCCCGTCGATGGATTCTGTCGCGCGCGGGGTAATGTGGGCGCGCTTGATGTTGAGCGCGTCGAGATCTTCAAAGAACCGCGCGGTGTAGGAGTCAGTGAGTGCCTTCAGTGTCTCACCTGATTCCCGCACCTTGGTAATGATACGGTCTTCAACATCGGTGATGTTCATCACGTGCTTGACGTCGTACCCGCGGTATTCCAGCCAGCGCCGTAGGAGATCATCAAACGCAAACGCCCGGAGATTGCCGATGTGCACCGCGCTGTAAACCGTCGGACCACACGTGTACATGCCCACGTGCGGAGGATTTATCGGGACAAACTCCTCTTTGCGCCGCGTCAGCGTATTGAAGAATTGCAGGGCCATGACGCGTTACATCTCCACGCTCGCGATGGCCACAACCACAATGCCTTCCTTACGACCCGTGAATCCCATGTGCTCGCTCGTCGTCGCTTTGATGCCGACTTGCGTCGGGGCGACACCCAGATGTTTTCCGAGAACTTCCTGTATCTTGGGAATGTGCGGGGCCATCTTTGGCGCCTCGGCAATGATCATCGCGTCCACGTTGTTAATCCGACCGCCCGCCTTGCGCACGCGCTCGGCGCTTTCACGTACGATGACCATGCTGTCGAGATTTTTGAACTTCATGTCCGTGGGCGGGTAATATTTCCCGATGTCGCCCAGCGCCATCGCACCCAACAGCGCGTCCGCGATGGCATGCGCCAGCACATCCGCGTCGCTGTGACCTTCCAAACCGACCTCGTGCGGGATCTCAACGCCACCAATGATGCATTTGCGTCCCGCCGCAAACCGATGCACGTCGATTCCAATGCCAACACGGTTCATAGAGCGTGGGAGAATAGCATCACTGCCTCTGGTGAAGCAATGCTTCCGCAATGGCCAGGTCCGATGGCGTGGTGATTTTCAAATTGAGAAACGGTGTTTCGACCAAATGAACCTTCTCGCCCAGCAACTCCACCGCGGCGGCTTCATCGGTGACGACGATCTTTTTCTCCAAGACCTTCGCGTACGCATCCCGCAGAAGGCTGTATTTCACCGTTTGCGGCGTTTGCACCGCCCATAATTTGGTGCGATCCACCGTCCGAACCACCGTCTTGTCCTCGTTGGCCTCCTTGAGAGTGTCCACAACCTTGGTCGCGGCGATGCCGGTCCCGAACGCCCGGGCGCTGGCTATCGTGGATTCAATCAACGCGGGCGTGACCAGCGGCCTGGCTCCATCGTGGACCGCCACAATATCCGTGCGGGACTCGCAGGCTCTCAATCCGTTGCCGACCGAGTCCTGGCGTTCGGTGCCGCCATCGGCGAACGCGGCCACCTTCTTGAATCCAAACTCCCGGACGATCTGCTCCGCTTGTTGGGCGTAATCGGGTCGCCGCACCAGAACCACCGCGTCAATCGCCGGGCACTGCTCGAACGCCGCGAGCGAGTAGTACACCAGCGGCTTGCCGAGAAGTTCGATGAATTGTTTGTTGTGACCGCCGCCCATCCGCGTCGAGCGGCCACCGGCCAACACGATTGCCGAAACCATATTCGGCAGACTAACAAAACTCCGTTGATCGGAGCAAGCTTACCCCGCTCCGACTGTGGACGGCTCCGGCTGCGGCTCGCTCTCAACAACAGTTTGGCTCCCGCCGGGAAGCTCGGCGAACGCCATGCGTCCCGCGGCGGTTTGCAGCACGCTGCTAATTGTCACCTCCACCTCGTGCCCCAGAAGTCGCCGAGCCCGGTTGACCACGATCATCGTGCCATCGTCCAGATACGCGAGGGCCTGCTGCGGTTCGCGTCCTTCCTTGAGGAGGCGAACCGAGAGGGTCTCACCCGGTAAAACAACTGGCCGCAACGATTTCGCCAGGTCGTTGAGATTAAGCACCTTGACATGCTGCAATTCGGCAATGCGACTGAGGTTAAAATCATTTGTCAGGATTTCTGCGGGAAGCATTTTCGCCAACTGCACCAACTTGCCGTCTACTTCCTTGATGTCGGGCACTTCATTCTCATGAAACTTCACTTCCACGCGAGGATTGAGCTGCAGCATCTTGAGGACTTCGAGGCCGCGCCGCCCGCGCGCCCGCTTCACGTCGTCGGCGGCATCGGCGATATACTGCAATTCGTTAAGGACAAACCGCGGGACGATGAGCACCGCGTCGAGAAACCCTGTCGTGCAGACATCCTGAACGCGACCGTCGATAATAATGTTGGTATCGAGCAACACGAGCCGTTCGGGTTTGTTTTCTCGCATGAACTTCACGTAGGGAATGACGAGGTTGAACTCGTCCTTGGCGCGGTAGGCAATGACCATCGCCAGGTAGGAGCAGACCACGTACATGGCGATTTGCGCGATCAGCTTCGGCTCCTCGTCGATGAATTTGAACAGAACCGAGTTGCCAATGAAGTAGCTGACGGTGAACCCGACCAGAATGCCGAACGAGGCGGCGGACAGCCCGCGCAGCGAAAAGCCCTTGAGCGCTTTGTCGACGCCGATAAATAGGCCTCCGCCCGCCAACCCGATCAGGATCGCCAAGAGGGGATGCTCCGCCCACTGGTCGTGTAATTGGGAGATGGACCAACTCCCCAGCACGCACAGGATCAGAAAAAACAATCTCAGCATCAACAGCGTCATGGCTCTAAACCTCCTTCCGCCACTCAATAAATAAGCATGTTTGGGGCCAGTGCTCCTTCCCCATCGCCGTGGCTGCGGTGACAAATCGTCCCATAAAACCACGCGCTGGCACCCCGAATGTTCACGTGGTCCACCGCCTTTCACGCGCGTTGGCAGCCAGCGTCGGCGGATAGTCGGAAAACCGAAGCCTGCTCCGATCTCGGCGGTGCCACCTGCCCCGACCGGAAAGTCGGGGTCGTGGCCAATTATGAACACCGAACGAAACCATTCTAGGCCATCTGCCGAGCCAAAGATGCCGCGCCGATCTTTGAATCAAAAGAGCCGTGTAATCGGTGCAAAACGCCACCAACTACCCCCGAACGAAGCCAAGTGACAAAATGGCGCACTTGCATCTCTAACAATCTGTCCCTCAAGCCAATCCACAACCTCTAACACTCCAAAAAATTGGCTTCGTTTGGCAGAATTACATATTATGGGGGGCAGTCCCCCCTCAAGCCGCACTCGGCGAGTGCGGACTGCCCTTCCGTATTGGGCAGCCGGCACGGCTGCCGTCGTACCGTCACCATGTCCCTATCTCCTCGCCCCTTGGGGGAGAGGATCAAGGTGAGGGGTCTTGCCGTCTCCCCTTTCCCCTATGTCAAAGAACAACCAAACCGCGCCGAATATACACAATCGGATATCTACTGTCCAGTCCTTTTTCACTAGCGGATACCCCGACCCTTAATCCGTCGCGCCGATCTCCCCTGAATTGTAGCGCAAGCGGGCCGCTTCCCCTCGCCCTTCCCAAGGGAGAGGGTCGGGGTGAGGGTCATTCCCCATTCCGCCATCAACCATCCGCTGCGCCCCCCCACTTTCACCCTTCTCTCCCGCCCCAACCTCTGGCACACTGCCCCCGGCCCTATGACGTGGCCCCAATTCAAGAAAAAGTGGTCCCGCTACTCCGGCAAGGAATCGTCTTCCGTTGTGCGAGGCTCCCCCGCTGTGCGAGGGTCTCCCGACCCCGCACATCCCATGACCGAAGGTCTCCCGCGCCAAGCGCGAGGATGAAAAGATTCGGTGCCCTATGGCCAATCCCGAACATCTCGCGATCCTCCAACAAGGCGTTGAGGCTTGGAATCGGTGGCGCGATGAGAATCCCGGCATCGCGCCGGACCTCAGCGGCACGGACCTCAACCGCGCAAACCTCATTGGCGCGAACCTCTACTACGCGGACCTCAGCCTCGCGAAACTCAGCCGCGCAGACCTCCACGGCGCGAACCTCAGCCGCGCGAAACTCAGCCGCGCAGACCTCCATGGCGCGAACCTCAGCCGCGCGAACCTCAGCTCCGCGAACCTCAGCGACGCGGACCTCAGCCTCGCGAACCTCGGCTACGCGAACCTCAGCGGCGCGGACCTCAGCGGCGCCAACCTCATCGGCACCAACCTCAGTGGGACGAACCTCAAACGAGCCAACTTGAGCGGCGCACATACGTGGTACACTAATATTTCCTACACAGATCTTAGCGACGTCATAGGTTTGGACAACGTAGACCACAAGGGCCCTTCTTCAATCGGCATCGACACTCTCTATAAATCCCAACGCAAAATACCGGACGCTTTTCTCCGGGGCGCAGGTGTGCCCGAGGGTTTAATCACGTATGCCCATTCGTTGGTCAATAAACCGTTCGATTTTTATTCCTGCTTTATCAGCTATTCGGAGCAGGACCGAGAGTTCGCAGACCGCCTGTACAGAGACCTGCAAGGTGAGGACGTCAGGTGTTGGCTTTTCTCCGAAGATGCGAAATGGGGAGAGACCGTCTGGGGCGAAATTGACCGGACCATTAAGCTCTACGACAAGCTCGTCGTTGCTTGCTCGGAAAACTCACTCCAAAGTCCCGCCGTCCTCCGTGAAATCGAACGCGGCCTGCAGCGCGAAGACCGGGAGAAGAAGAACGTGCTTTTTCCCATCCGCATCGACGACTACATCTTCGACAAATGGGAGCACGAGCGAAAGGCAGATGTTGTAAAGAAAGTAGTCGGCGATTTCCGCAAGTGGAAAAATCACCACGCCTACCAGAAATCCCTGGTAAAACTCCTCCAAGACCTCCACGCCACCGATTCCAAAAAAGTCTGACGCCGCGCCCGCCCTTCGCCCGCCCTGAGCGAAGTCGAAGGGTAGCCTCTTGTCCTGCCGAAGCACCGCGTAGGCGGGCAGCGAAGGAGGCACGCCTCGGCGAAGTAGGCTCCGCCCGCCGGCCCTACCCTTCACCAGCCCGCCCCTCCCCCTCGCCGCCTTCGCGCCCTTCGTGCTCGGAGCTTGCCCTGAGCGAAGTCGTAGGGTGGTGAACATTCGTGCCTATTCGTGTGAATTCGTGGCTCGCCCTTCGTTTGCATCCACGCCCATTCGCGGTCCCGTTTATCCCGAGTTGCGAGGGGCTCCCCACCTTCCGCCTTCTGTCTTCTGCCCCACTCCTACTTCGCCGGCGTCGTCGAATCCGTGCCGAAAATGAGGGTGCCGGGTTTGCCTTGGGCCGGATGCGCTGGTTCGGGTACCGCCCAGTGTTTGGATTCTTCCGGCTTTTTTGTCTCGGCGCGATTCCCTTCCTTGTACAGAAGCCCGTACTTCCGCCAATTCTGTACAAGATGCACAATTTCGTCATGCAACGTCGGATCGACGAGCAGTTTGCCCGCCGTCCCCTCGCCCTTCTCAAGACGCGCCAGAATGTTGTCCAGCCGCGCCGCGCTCTCCGCAAGATTCTTGGCCGCCGTGTGGATGTCACCCTGATTGGCAATCACCACCTGATCGATATTACTGGAAGCCTGCTTCAGGTTCTCGGCGGCATCGGAAAACCTTGTCAGCGTCGAATCCACCTTGCCGCGGCTGTCGTCGACGACTCCGCGCAGGCTCACCATCAGACCAACCGCATTGCTGCTCACCGTGTCGATGTTGACCAGGGCGGAGTCGATATGCTCGAGGCTCGGGCGGCTCAACACCGTCTCATCGATGCGCTGGATGGCCTTGTCCACTCGTTCGATCGTTCCTGCCGCCTGATGCAGCACATCCACGACACCGTGAATCGCCTCGCTGAGATCCAGGCTCGAAGACCCCTCCACGCTGTCTCCGGGCTTCAGAAACTCCGCCGTCGCACTCTGAGGAACGATGTCGACATACCGATCGCCGAGCAATCCCGACTGGTTGATGACAAACTTGGCGTCTTTGCGGATTTTCACGCCATTGAGGATCGAGAGCTTCACGATCACCTTTAGTTCCTCCCTCTGGTTCAACGTGATGGCGCGCACGTTACCCACCTTGATGCCCGCGTAAAGCACACTGGCGTCCTCGACGATTCCGCCCACACTGGAGAAAACCACATTGATCTCGTACCCGTTGCGCGAGAGCGGCTGATACTTGCCAAACTTCCAAATGAGCGCCGCCAGCATTGCCAAACAGACGGCAAAAAACATGCCGACTCGGATTTCAACTGACCGTTTCTGTGCCATGTTGCGCCTCCTCTTGAATTTCTGCCGTCCCCGTTATAAATTGCCTCACGATCGGATCGGTGGTCGCCTGAATCTCTTTCGGTGTTCCCACGGCGTGAATCCGCCCTTCATGCAGCATCGCGATGCGGTCGGCGATCTTGTACGCACTGGTCATGTCGTGCGTCACCGCCAGGCTCGTCACATGCAACTGGTCACGCGTCCGCAAGACCAAATCGTTAATGTGGTCCGCCAACACGGGATCAAGTCCCGTGGTCGGCTCGTCGTACAAAATGTATTTGGGGTTGGCTACGCAAGCGCGGGCCAGGGCCGCGCGCTTCCGCATGCCGCCGCTCAACTCGGCCGGCTTTTTGTCCTTCGCTTTCAACAAATCCACAATCGTCAGGGCCTGCTCGACCCGCTGGGTGATCTCGGGTTCCTCCAGCTTCCGCTCCTCGCGCAATGGAAACGCCACGTTCTCAAACACCGTCATCGAATCAAACAGGGCCCCTCCCTGGAACAACACGCCAAACTTCTTCCGAATCGGCGTGAGTTCGCTCTCCGACAGCGGATCAATGTCTACGTCATCCACAATCACCCGGCCCGCATCCGGCCGCAGCAGCCCGCACAGGTGCTTGAGCAACACACTCTTGCCGCCGCCGCTGCGCCCGATGATCACGACAGTTTCTCCGTCGTGGATCTCAAAATCCACGCCGCGCAACACCTCGGCGCCGTTAAACGACTTGTGTAGGTCTTGGATCTGGATCATACGGGGATGATCTTGCTGAAAATCACCGTGAGAAAGAAATTCGCGATGAGCACGGTCAGGGACGACACCACGACGGCTTCTGTCGTCGCCCGGCCCACGCCTTCGGCGCCCTCGTCCGCATTGAACCCTTTGTAACTGGAGATCAGGGCGATAAACATGCCGAAGAACACCGACTTGATCAGCCCGCTCGCGACGTCCTTGGCGGTCGTAAATTCGTACATGTGGTTCAGGAAATAGGCCTGGTCGATTCCGCACATGTGCACGCCAACAAAATACCCGCTAAAAATCCCGAAGAACATGGCTTCCGCCGTCAACAACGGCAGCCCAACCATCAGGGCGATGAACCGCGGCACGGCAAGATAATCGACCGGCGCGGTTCCCATCGACCGCATGGCATCGAGTTGCTCCGTCACCTTCATCGTGCCCAGTTCCGCGGCAATCGCCGCGCCCACGCGTCCCGCCACCATCAACGCCGTCAGCACCGGCCCCAGTTCCCGCGTCATCGCCACGCTGACGACCGGCCCGACCGCCGTATCCATCTTCACCTTGTGAAACTGCAGGTAGGTCTGGACGGCAAACACCATGCCGGTAAACGCGCCCGTGACCACCACCACCGCCTGCGATTGCCAGCCGATCTTGTACGCCTGATCGACCGTCTCGCGCCACCGCGGCCGCTTCGAGA
>JBEKUF010000082.1:0-15108 GCA_049515295.1 Verrucomicrobiia bacterium
AGAAGGTCGTCCTGACAATATCCAACAACAGCAGCAGCATCGACCCGAGCTGATTGAGCTCGCGGACCACGAATTGCCGAAATCGTTGTGCCGCCTCCATGATGCTGCGCGCAGCATAAGAGAGCGCCCGGACCGTTGCAAGCCCGCCGTGGGTAACCAAAACCGCGTGCCGCCCAAGAAGAAGCCGCCCCGAATTGCTTCGGGGCGGCCGGGGGTGAAACAGTTACTCTCGCTCAACTGGCGCTGGCAGCCAGTTGATTGAAAGCCAATTTCTCTTTGTCGTCGCCGACGGTCACTTCGATCGTTTCGTTGGGCTTGACGTTGCCCCGAAGAATTTCCTCGGCCAGCGGATCCTGCAGGTACTTTTCAACGGCCCGCCGCAACGGCCGCGCGCCGAACTGCGGATCGTAGCCTTTCTCGATAAGGAACTCGGTTGCCGCCGGCGTGAGGACGATTTCGACATCCTTGTACTTGAGCCGGCTCTTCACCTTCTCGACTTCGAGATAAACGATCTGGCCCATGTCCGCCCTGGTCAGATTGTGGAACACGATCACATCGTCGAGGCGGTTCATGAACTCCGGCTTGAACGCGCGCTTGGCTTCTTCCAAAAGCTTGCTCTTCATGTCGCCATACGTGTGCTCTTCCTTGGCCGGCGCGAAACCGAGCTCGCCCGCCTTGCGGATCATTTCCGCCCCAATGTTGGAGGTCATGATAACCACGCAGTTACGGAAGTCCACCTTGCGACCGAGTGAGTCGGTCAGGTGTCCGTCTTCGAGAATCTGCAAAAGCATGTTCATCACGTCGGGGTGGGCCTTCTCGATCTCGTCAAACAGCACCACCGAGTAGGGACGGCGACGCACGCGCTCGGTCAACTGGCCGCCCTCTTCGTACCCGACGTAGCCCGGAGGTGAGCCCACCAGCCGCGAGACGTTGAATTTCTCCATGTACTCGCTCATGTCGAGCTGGATCAGCGCATCTTGGTCGCCAAACATGAATTCCGCCAGCGCCCGCGCCATCAACGACTTGCCCACGCCCGTCGGACCCAGGAACACAAATGAACCGATCGGACGGTTCGGGTCCTTCAGGTCCGCACGGCTCCGTCGCAGCGCCTTGCTGATGGCGATGACGGCCTCGTCCTGACCAATCACGGTCTTGCGCAGCTCGCCTTCCATCTGAAGCAGTTTTTCGGCGTCCTTCTGTTCCATCCGACTCAAAGGAATGCCGGTCCACTTGGCGACAATCTGCATAATGTCGTCTTCGGTAATCACAATCTGTTTTTCGTCGCGCGCCTGACGCCATTCCGCCAGCGTCTGCTCGAGACGTTCGCGGGCCTGCTTCTCCTTGTCGCGCAGACCGGCGGCCAATTCAAAGTCTTGCGCCTTGATCGCCGCTTCCTTCTCTTCCTTGATCTTCTCAATGTCGCGCTCGGAGTCCTGAATGTTCGGCGGCCGCGTCATCGATTGGATGCGCGCCCGCGCGCCGGCTTCGTCCACCACGTCAATGGCTTTGTCGGGGAGAAATCGACCCGTGATATAACGGTCCGAAAGCCGTGAGGCCGCCTGCAACGCCTCGTCCGAGAACTTGGCGCGGTGATGTTCCTCGTATTTCGGGCGCAGGCCCCTCAAAATCTCGACGGTCTGCTCGACCGTGGGCGGTTCGACGATGATCGTCTGGAACCGACGTTCCAGCGCCGCGTCCTTTTCGATGTACTTGCGGTACTCGTTCATCGTCGTGGCGCCGACAACCTGCAGCTCGCCGCGGGACAGTGCGGGTTTAATGATGTTGCTGGCGTCCATTGCGCCTTCGGCGGAACCGGCGCCGACGATCGTGTGCAATTCGTCCACGAACAGGATGACGTTCTTCGACCGCTTGATCTCGTCCATCACGGCCTTGATGCGCTCCTCGAACTGGCCGCGGTATTTCGTGCCCGCCACCATCAATGCCAGGTCGAGCGTCACCACGCGCTTGTCGCGCAAGATCTCCGGGACATTGCCCTTGGCCACTTCCTGGGCCAATCCCTCGACGATGGCAGTCTTGCCGACTCCGGCCTCTCCGAGCAGCACCGGATTGTTCTTGGTGCGGCGACACAAAATCTGGATGACCCGCTCAATTTCGTTCTGGCGGCCCACGACCGGATCGAGGTCGCCCTTGCGGGCCAGTTCCGTCAGGTCGCGGCCAAACATCCGCAGCGCGGGCGTCTTCATCTCCTTCTTGCCGGCAGCGGATTCGCCTTCTTCGGTCGCGCCTTCGCTGGGGGTGAAGTTCGGATCAAGCTCCTTCAAAATCTCGTTCCGACAACGTTCAATATCGACATCCAGCGACTTCAGAATTCGCGCCGCGGCTCCTTCGCCTTCCCGGAGCAATCCGAGCAAGATGTGTTCGGTGCCAACGTAATTGTGGTTGAGCTGCTTGGCTTCCTTCTGCGCGAGCGCCAGCACCTTCTTGACGCGAGGGGTGTAGGGAATGTTGCCGACCATCTTGGTTTCGGGACCGGTGCCGATCTGCTTCTCCACTTCCATACGGACAGTTTCGAGATCCAAGCCCATTTTCTGAAGGACGTTGACGGCGACGCCCTGGCCGAGCTTGATGAGCCCAAGAAGCAGATGTTCCGTGCCCACGTAGTTGTGGTTGAACCGGTCCGCTTCCTTGCGGGCCAACGCGAGCACCTGCTGCGCTCGCGGCGTAAAATTGTTCATTTCCATCACCGTCCTCTCATTCTGGTTCGGCTCGTCCGCCGTCCCCGCGTGGACGGTCGCTCAAATTCGGTTTCGAAATCGTCGACAACTGCGTGCGAATCAACTCCGCCCGCAAGATGTCGCGTTCCTCGGCGGTCAGTTTGCGGGCCGCAGCCCGTTGCACGTGCGCCGGCTGGGAAAGAATGAACATTTCGTCCACTGTCGCACGCGCTGTCGGCGGAAAAATCTCTAAATCTACCCCCATACGCACCAAACTAAGCAGATTCAATGCCTCTTTTGAGCTAATTGTATGTGCATTGGTCAGAATACCATACCCACGCCCGATTTGATCATAAACCAACTTTGGCTTCTTTTCAAGCAGGGTGATTCGCGCGTTCTCTTCGTGCTCAATGATTTGCAGGATCACCTTGTTGAGACGCTCGATGACTTCCATCTCTTTCTCGCCCAGCGTCGTCTGGTTTGAAACCTGGAACACGTTGCCCAGCGCCTCGGTTCCTTCCCCGTACAGGCCGCGCACGGCCAAGCCCAGCTTGTTGACCGCCTGCACGACCTGGTTAATCTGGTCGCTCAATACCATGCCGGGCAAATGCAACATGGCTGACCCGCGCATTCCCGTCCCCACGTTCGTCGGGCATGCCGTGAGGTACCCGAGCTTCGGCGAGAACGCAAAATCCAGGTGCTCCTCCAGCTCGGTGTCGACCCGGTCAATGATCTTGAAAATAGTCTTCAGCTGGAGCCCTGACTTGATCGCTTGCATCCGCAGATGATCTTCTTCATTGACCATCACACTGATCGTCTCGCGGTCGTTAATGACCACCCCACTGCCCACGTTCTTGGCGGCGTGTTCCCGGCTGATCAGATGCCGCTCCACCAACACCTGTTTGTGGATCGCGCTGATGTTGTCCATCGAATCCCCAAAATGATCCGCCATCTCCGGCAACGCTTCCACCACCGGCTGGATCGTTTCCAGCAGTTTCTGTCGCTCGGTCTTCTTGGCCCAACCCGGAAATGGATGATCGCGAATATTGCGCGCCAGGCGAACCCGCGACGACATGACAATCTTGCTGTTGGGTCCTTCCGCTTTGACCCACTCGCTCGGGCTCTTCAGCAAATCGTCGATCTTCATGCCAGCATTACTCGGCGGAGCGCGTCGCGTCCACCGCCTTTTTCCACTTTGCTTCCATCTCGCGAATCTGGTCGCGAATTTGCGCCGCGTCCTCGTACTTCTCTTCGTGCACGGCCTTTTCCAACTGTTCCGCCAATTCCTGCATTTTGCTGTTCAGGGCCAGCGTATGCGCCGCCCTCACAGGCACCTTGCCCAGGTGATGGTCCCCTTTGTGCATCGCCTTCAGCAACGATCCCAAGGACGCTTCAAAAGCCTCCCAGCAGGCGCTGCACCCGAGTCGGCCCGTTTTCTTGAAGTCCGCCTGCGTGAAACCGCATACGGGACATTGCGCCCCTCCCGCTTCGGCCCTGGATTCCTCCCCCGCGCCGAGCCCGACCAGCAGATTCGCCAGCGAAAATCCCGCCGCCTCCTGCACGCCCTTCTCCTTGGCGCAGGACTCGCACAAATCCACCTTCAACATTTTCCCGTCTACAATCTGGGTGAGATGGACTGTCGCTTCCGTCTTCTTGCAAATGTCGCAAAGCATGTTCTTATTTCGCGCCGATCAATACCCCATCGGTACGAGTCAACTTACGGAAGTCTTCCGTCAATTGCAAGGTGAGTGGCCCCGGACGCCCGGAACCAACGATCCGGCCATCGATGCTCGCCACCGGCACGATCTCCGCCGCCGTTCCCGTGAGAAACACCTCGTCCGCCGTCTCCAAATCGTACCGCGTCAGGTTCGGTTGGCTGACGTCGATGCCGCGTTTGGTCGCCAGCTCGATGACCGCCTGACGAGTGACGCCGACCAGCGCGCCCGCGCTGACCGGCGGAGTCTCCAGTGTGCCGCGCCGCACCACGAAAATATTGTCGCCCGTGCATTCGGCGACATGTCCCTGGCTGTTCAGCATGACCGCCTCGACCGTCCCGGCATTGACGGCCTCGATCTTCGCCAGAATGTTGTTCAGATAATTCAACGACTTGATCTGCGGGTTGACCGCGGACGGACTCGTCCGCTGGGTGCTGGCCGTAATAAGTTTCAGCCCCTCGCGATAAACCTCTTCGGGGTACAACTCGATCGTGTCCGCGATGACGATCACCGACGGAGTCTTGCACCGGAACGGGTTGAGCCCGAGCGAGCCAACGCCGCGCGTGACGACCAGGCGGATGTAACCGTCCTTCAATTTGTTCTGCCGACACGACTCGCAACATGCCTCCACCAGTTGTTGCTTCGTCAACGGGATCGGCAGCACGATCGCCTTGGCCGAGTTGAACAGGCGGTCCAGGTGTTGTTCGAGGCGGAAGATGCGGCCTCCGTACAGCCGGATGCCTTCGAACACACCGTCCCCGTACAACAGACCGTGGTCGAACACCGATATCTTCGCTTCGTCTTTCGAAACGTATTTGCCGTCCAGATAGATCTTCACAATCGTTCCCTCACATCGTCCTCTACTTACCCCAAAATCCGGCCATCCGCAATCTCCAACACACGTTCCCCGCGCGTGGCGACGTGCTGGTCGTGCGTCACCATCACCAGCGTCGTTCCCGACTCCTCGCGCAATCGCCAGAGCAAATCGAGGATCGCCTCGCCGGTCTTCGAATCGAGGTTGCCGGTCGGCTCATCCGCCAGCAACAGCGCGGGCCGATTCATCAACGCCCGCGCCACCGCCACGCGTTGCTGTTCGCCGCCGCTCAACTCCGCCGGCCGATGCTCCAGCCGCTTGTCGAGTCCGACGGCCTTCAACAATTCCCGGCCCCGATCGGCCACGCCGTCGCGCGCGCGCGGCTGCATCAACGCCGGCAGGCACACGTTTTCCAACGCGTCGAGTTCTGGCAACAGATTGTACGATTGAAACACGAATCCGATCTTCTCATTGCGCAACTTCGTCCGAATCGCGCCCGGCATCTCAAAAAGCGAAGCGCCATCCAGGCACACATCGCCTGCGGATGGCGCATCCAGCCCGCCCAGCAAATGCAACAACGTGCTCTTTCCCGCTCCCGAAGCGCCGACGATCACGAGCGATTCACCGCGGCGCACCCGCAGGTCGATCCCCCGCAACACCTCAAGCTCCTGCGTGCCCAACGTGTAGGATTTGCGCAGCCCGCCCGCAACCAGAATGTCCCCCCCGGCCTCACTCATACCGTAGCGCCTCCACGGGTTCGAGTCGGGCGGCGCGCAACGCCGGCAACAATCCCGCCAGCGTGCAGATTACCAGCGCCGAGATCCCGATGGTCAGGAGATCCTGCACCGTGAGAAATGCCGGGATGCTCGCGAAATTGTAAATGTCGCGCGGGAACAGTTCGATGCCGACGACCTGCGACAGAAAATGATTGATCGGGTTGATGTTGCGGACCGTCAGCAGGCCCAGTCCGATCCCGATGGCCACGCCGAATACGCCGACGATGAACCCTTGCAGGAGGAAAATACGCAGGATCTTTCCGGAGGCGGCGCCCAGGGCTTTCATCACCCCGATCTCTCGCGTCTTCTGCACGGTGACGGTAATCAACGTGCTCATGATGCCGAACGCCGCGACGATGATGATGAATGTCAGGATGAAAAACATCACCGATTTCTCCACCTGGATCGCGCCGAGTAACCGCTGGTTCATCTGCGCCCATGTCTGCGCCCGCAGCGGAGGCGAGAGTTTCTGGTTCAGCGCAGCCGCTACATCGCGCGCGCCCATAATCGGATCGTCGGTCTTGATTTCAATCCCCTGGACGGCATTGCCGAGGCTGTAGAGTTCCTGCGCCGTCTCCAGCGACGTGAAAATGAGACCAGCATCGTACTCGTACATTCCCGACTCGAAAATCCCCGTGACCGTCAATTCCATCGGCAGGTCGACTTCCTGCCCTTTCTTTTCGATGTAGCGGGGCGAATAGACGGTGATTTTGTCGCCGAGAAAAATGCCGTATTGCGACGCAAGTTCGCGCCCAATGACCACCTTGTCCCCGTCCAGATCGAGACGGCCCTCCTTGATATACGTGCCGAGTTGGCTGACGGTCACTTCCCGTTTCGGGTCGATGCCTTTCAGGTACGGAGTCGCCACACGATGCTCGAATTCAAGCAGAACCAGGCTGATGGCGAACGGCGTGGCGGCCTTCACGCGCGGCGTTTCCAGTACCGTCTTCAGCAGTTTGTCGCTGTGCTCGATCACGCCGCCTGTCACCGTCACGTGCGCGTGCATGCCCATGAGTTTCTCGCGCAACTCGCGGTCGAACCCGCTCATGACCGCGATCACGACGATGAGCACCCACACGCCAATCGTCACGCCTGCCAGGGAGATGAGGGTGATGACGGAGACAAACGTGCGCTTGGGCTTGAGATAACGGAGGCCGAGAAACAGTTCGAATGGCAGACGCGTCATGTTTGCGGCTTCAGCAGCGGGAACAGGATGACGTCACGGATGCTTTCGGCGCCGGTGAGCATCATGACGAGGCGGTCGATGCCCATGCCCATCCCGCCGGCGGGCGGCATCCCGTGTTCGAGCGCCAACAGAAAATCCTCGTCGAGCTTCTCATCGTGTCCCTTGGCTTGCATCAACAGTCGCACGCGTTGCAGGACCGGGTCGTTCAACTCGGAATACGCCGGCGCGATCTCCTGGCCGTTGATGACCAACTCGAATACGTCGACCACACTCGGGTCCTGCGTGTTGGGTTTCGCCAGCACGACGAGTTCCGCAGGCAGATGCGTCACGAACGTCGGATTCAACAACGTCGGCTCGATTACCTTCTCGAAAATCGCGTTGGTCACTTCATAGTCAGGCGCGCCCGGCGGAAATTCGACGCCCATGTTGACGGCACGCGTCCGCCGCTCTTCCGGCGTGAGCGTGAACCATTCCTTGCCGATGCGCTCCTCGACCAGATCCCGGTAGGTCACGCGCCGCCACGGCGGGGTGAGGTCGATCTCCTGGCCGTCGTGGCGTTTGATCAGCAGCGAGTCCGCGATGTTTTCCGCGACCGACACGATCAATCCCTGCGCCAGATCCATCATCGTCTCGTAGTCGCCGTAGGCCTGGTAGACTTCGAGCATTGTAAACTCGGGATTGTGGCGCCGCGAGATGCCTTCGTTGCGGAAATTGCGGTTGATCTCGTAGACGCGCTCGAACCCGCCGACGAGCAGCCGCTTGAGGTACAGCTCGGGCGCCACCCGCAGGAACAGGTCGATGTTCAACGCCTCGTGGTGCGTCTGGAACGGTTTGGCCACGGCGCCACCCGCGATGGGTTGCATCATCGGCGTTTCGACTTCCATGAACCCGCGCGAATCGAGAAACTTGCGGATCTCCGCGACGATGCGGCTGCGGGCCACAAACGTCTCGCGCGCCTTGTCGTTGAGAATCAAATCGAGATAGCGCTGGCGCAACCGAATTTCGACGTCCTTGATGCCGTACCACTCCTTCGGCAACGGCTGGATCGCCTTGCTCAACAGCGTCACGCTCTCGACTTTTACCGTCAGCTCGCCCGTGTGCGTCGTGAACGGCTTGCCGATCACGCCGATGATGTCGCCGAGTTCGATGTAATTCTTGAACAGATCAAACTGCTCGTCGCCGATGTCCTGCTTCTTGGCGTAAACCTGGATTTTTCCTGTCGAATCTTTCAGGTCGGCGAACAGGCTCTTGCCCATGTCGCGATAACTCAACACGCGTCCCGCCAACCGCACCTCCCGGTCGGGCGCAGGGTTTGCGCGGGCGGTCGCAATCGATTCACTGACGTCGAACCGTCCGCCGTAGGCGTCAATGCCTTTGTCGATCAGCTTCTCGCGTTTTTCGAGCCGCGGCTTGATAAGGTCGTTTTGTGGTTCCATCCCGACCCGCAGCATAGCCTCTCGCGTCCACTCGAGCAACGGAAAACACCTTGCTACGGATTGTGAAAAACGGCACTCTTCGGAGTGGAGATCCAAACGTATGAGTGAACGATTTGAGTTGCCCCAGCCTGAAATCGACACCTCAAAACGGTACGACGTGTACTGCCACGAAATGGGCGTCCGTATTGTAGTCTATCGAAAGGCGCTTTTTAAAGGTGTAAAGAGGCTATTGTCATCAGCGCAGTTCGACATAGGTTCCGATTTTATAGAATTGGAGCAGGCCAACGGCCAAACCGTCTACCTCTCAAAAATGTCGGTCATCAAGTTTTGCGAACCCGGCGTCGAGTTCACGTCCGAAGAAATCTCTCCGAAGCAATGACCGACAAACGGCCCAAGTCCAAGCGTCAACCGGAGATCCGCTATCAAACCGGCAACAATCTGGATTTGGACGAGGTTGTTGACCTTTACCGGGCGTCCACGCTGGGAGAACGACGCCCCATTGATGATCGGGAGAGGTTTTCCGCGATGTTGAAGAACGCCAACCTGGTCATCACCGCGTGGGACGGCGATTTACTGGTGGGCATCTCGCGATGCATGACGGATTTCAATTTCTTCACCTATTTGGCCGATTTGGTTGTCCGCGAGTCTCACCAACGGAGAGGTATCGGGAAAGAATTGATGCGTTTAACCCAAAAACACAGCGGCCCGAAGACGAGTATCCTGCTGCTGGCGGCGCCCGCCGCCGAGACGTATTATTCCCATGTTGGGTTCGAGCATGCGCCACAAGCGTGGCTGTTGAAACCGCAAGAACGAATCCGATGAAAATCGGCGGTGAAGCTACTGCGTTACCGCTGGAATTCCACCCTGGCTTGCACTATGCTGCGGGCGTGAAACTCAGGACTTTGCTTCCGATTCTGGCCGTGACGGCGGCGACCGTGGTTTTCGCGCAGGATACGGGCGCTCCGGATCTGGCCAACTTCCCGCGCGTGGGGGACACCAACAGCCGTTATCAGGTACTCTGCCAGAACAGCCGACAACTGGCCCTGGAAATCAACGGATTCATGACCGCCATCCTCGGCCAGTATGAGAAACTCTTCCAGAATTGGTCCGGCAAAGACGGCGCGCGCGTGGTGGTGTTCGACAACGTCGATGACTTCCGCAAGTACGCCGGCGGCACGGTCCCGCTGACCCACGCCGGGCTGGCCGGTTATTGCCATCTCAAGACCGATGAAGCGGGCAACCAGTTCTACGAACTCGTTACGTACGAGAGCCAGAATTTGTGGCGGGTGCTGGCGCATGAGGGGTTCCACCAGTTCATCGGATACGAACTCGGCCAGCAGATCCCGATGTGGCTGAATGAAGGCATGGCACAATATTTCGAGACCAGTTTCATCATCGGCTCGCAATTCCACGTCGGACAAGTTAGCCGCGGCAAGCTGCTGTACGCGCAGGCGCTGATCGTCAACAAACAGGCGCCGCCGTTGTCGCAGTTGATCCAATGGGACCGCGCCACGTTCTACGCCAACGCAAACGTCGCCTACCCGATGAGTTGGGCGCTGGTGTATTATCTGGTGAACTCGAACGGCGAGCGGTTCGGGCAGAGCGAATTCCGCCGGTATATGCAGGACCTCAAGTATGGCCAGAACGACTACCGAAGTTTCCAGCGTCGATTCGGGGCGGATATCGACCACTGGCAGGCCGATTTCGAAAATTACATCCTGCATCTCCAGCCGCAGACGAATTGACGTGGAGTTTTTCAGGCTTGTGCGCTATACTGCGCGCGGCTTGTACAGGAGGCCCATTGCGAGGCGAGTTACAATCGGATGGGAAACGACTGTCATTCGTCGCTTCCCGGATACGAACACAGACGAACCACAAATTTTCTTTCCAATAACCCGTGCCTGGTATCATTCCCGAACCTGTTCTGGAGCAGATTCGCCAAAGCAACGACGTTGTCGAGGTGATCGGCTCGTATTTCCCGTTGAAACGCGCGGGGGCGAACTTCCGCGCCCTGTGCCCGTTCCACAAGGAAAAGACTCCGAGCTTCAACGTCAATCCCCAGAAGCAAATCTGGCATTGCTTCGGTTGCGGCGCGGGCGGCGACGTGTTCACGTTCGTGATGAAATACGAGAACCTCGATTTTGTCGGGTCGGTCCGCCGGCTTGCCGAGCGGGCGGGGGTCAAGCTGGAGTACGAAGAGCGCGCCGGCGAACCCGGCCGCGACGTCAAGGAATCGCTGCTGAAACTCCACGATCTCGCCGCAAATTTCTTTCATCACAACCTGATGAAGGAACGGAGCGCCAGCGTCGCGCGCGAGTACCTGAAAAAGCGCCAAATCACCTCCGAGATCGCGCAGAAATGGCGGCTCGGATACTCACCGGACAAGTGGGACGGACTGATTCAGCACGCCGCCGGCAAGAAATTCCCTGCGGAACTCCTGGAGACGGCGGGACTCGCGCTGCGACGCGAGAGCGGTGATCGGTTTTATGACCGGTTCCGCGGGCGGCTGATGTTCCCGATCGGCGACGAACAGGGACGCACTGTCGGCTTTAGCGGCCGCATTCTCACCGACGAGAAAGACCAGCCCAAATACGTCAATTCTCCCGAGACGCCGATTTTCCAAAAAGGCCGCATCTTGTTTGCGCTCGACAAAGCCAAGCGGGCGATCATCGAGGAGACCTGCGCCGTCGTATGCGAGGGACAAATCGATACAATCTCCTGCCACGAAGCGGGCATCGAAAACGTCGTCGCCCCACAAGGCACGGCGCTGACCGAGCAGCACGCGCGCATTTTGAAACGTTATGCCGAGGAAGTCGTGCTGATGTTCGACGCCGACACCGCGGGCCAGAACGCTATCGTACGCAGCGCGGAACCGCTGTGGGACGCCGGCGTGGTGATCCGCGTCGCCGTGTTGCCGCAGGGACATGACCCTGACAGTTTCGTGAAAGCGTTTGGCGCGGAGAAACTGAGCGAATTGATTGGCGGAGCTCCCAGCTTCTTTGCGTATCTGCTCGACCGGTTGTGCCGGCAACATGACCCGCGCACAGAGCGGGGAAAGCTGCAGATTGGACGGCAAATGGCCGAGTGGCTCGCGCGGATTCCCGCGCCGATTCTGTTCGCCACGTATGCGCAGCACACCGCCAAGCGGCTCGATATCAGCGAGGACGCGCTCCGTCGCGAAGTGGCGAAATTCTCGGGCTCCCGCCGTGACCGACGCAACCTGGCGGAGGAGGACACCGAAAGCGAGGATGCGGCGGAAATTGACGACGGCCGGCCGCGGGGACTGCCCGAGGAGGAAATGTTGCTCCAAGCGATGCTGGCCAGCCACCCGGTGATCGAGTTGGTCGCCGGAACATTGGACGTGACCTGGCTGAGCGGCAGCGTGGCGGGAGAGACCATTCAGCAGATACTAAAACTTCACGAGGACGGCCGGTGGAGTGGGCCGCACTCCTTGCTACGCGAAGGTGAAAGAGGAGAGTCGGAGCAACTCATATCCGAACTGCTGTTGAGCCGGCGGACAATCAAGGACCCGGAGCGAGAAGCGCCGAACTGTCTTATGCTGTTGCAACGACGCTGGTTGGAGAAGCAGGTCCATGACAATCGGAGACAGCAACAGTCAACCGGACTGCCCCCGGAGAAGATGGCGACGCTTTTGAAACAGTTTGTTGACTTGGACTCGAAACTACGGCATATTGACGCGCTCTTAAGGGGAAAATAGGACACTTACCCGGCGTTGCGACACACTATGGCGAAGGATAATCATCATCGGAAGAAAACTGCCGTTCCCGAGCCGCCCAAGCTCGACCGCGAAGAGAAGAACGAAAAGCTCAAGGAGTTGATCAAGCTCGCCAAGGAACAGGGGTACCTGACCTATGGCGACGTCAACGATATCCTGCCGGAAAACATTTTGTCTCCGGATGAACTCGACGGCATCCTCATTCAGCTCCGCGGAATGGACATCGAGATCATCGACGCCTCGGAAGTCGACCGCTTCAAGCGCGAAGCCGAAGAGGAAAAGGAGACCGCGAAGGTCGATTCCCGCCTGGACATCCTTGACGACCCCGTCCGCATGTACCTCAAGCAGATGGGCCAGGTGCCGCTGCTGACGCGCGAGCAGGAGGTGGAAATCTCCAAGCGCATCGAGACCGCGGAAAACCACGTCAAGCAGATCATTAACAATTTCGGGTTCACGGCCAAGGAGCACATGGGGCTCGCCAAACGGTTGTTGAGCGGCAAGGAGCGATTCGACCGCGTCATCATCGACAAGAAGATCGACAGCCGCGAGCAATACATGCGCGTGCTGCCCCGGCTGCTGGCGCAGGTCGAGAAATCCGACGGGTTGGTCGATGCGAAGTACGAGAAACTGACGCGCTCGGGATTGACCAAACGGGAAGCCGAGAAGTTGCGCCGCGAATTCAAGAAGTCCGATGCCGCCTTGCAAAGGCTGTTCGAGAAGTTCTTTTTCAAACAGAAGGTCCTGGAAGAATTCGTCGAGAAGGCCAATGAGGTGCGCGAAAAATTCGACGACACGCTGTTTCAAATCGACCGCATGGAGAGATTGCGCAAGTCCCCGGCCCTCGACGCCGATCTGCGCAACGAAGTGCGCAAGCTCAAGAAGCTCGAACTGACCGCGCGGATGAACACCGAGGAATTCATCAAGGCGCACGACGAACTCAAGTCGTGGATGAAAAAGGCCGTGCAGGCCAAGAGTGAAATGGTGGAAGCCAACCTGCGCCTGGTCATTTCGATTGCCAAGAAGTACACCAACCGTGGCCTGTCGTTCCTCGACCTCATTCAGGAAGGCAACATGGGCCTCATGAAGGCGGTCGAGAAATTCGAGTATCAGCGCGGCTACAAATTCTCGACCTATGCGACGTGGTGGATTCGCCAGGCCATCACCCGCTCCATCGCCGACCAGGCCCGCACGATCCGCATCCCGGTGCACATGATCGAGACGATCAACAAGCTGATGCGCGTGCAGAAGCAGCTTCTCCAGGAATTCGGTCGCGAACCGACCCCCGAGGAAGTCGCCGAAGAAATGCAGATGCCCGTCGACCGTGTTCGCGCCGTGCTGAAGATGGCACAGCAGCCAATTTCACTGCAATCCCCCATCGGCGACAGCGAAGACACGAGCTTCGGTGATCTCATCGAAGACAAGTCCGCCGAGAACCCGTCCGACATGGCGTCGTACTCGTTGCTGAAAGAAAAGCTCAACGACGTGCTGGACACGCTGACCGAACGCGAGCGCAAAGTTCTGCAACTTCGGTTCGGCCTCGGCGATGGCTACTGCCGCACGCTCGAAGAAGTGGGACGCCAGTTCCGCGTCACGCGCGAGCGCATTCGCCAGATCGAGGCCAAGGCTCTGCGCAAGATGCGCCACCCGACGCGGCTGCGCCAGGTCGAAGGTTTCCTCCAGGCGCAGGGGTTCTAGTCCTTCTTCCGTTCATCGGGTGTTCGCGTGAAGGTGCGCCTCTACCGGCCAGCCCCGAAAAATCATGCGCTGACCGTCAGAAATGCAGTGCCTCTTGAAATTCCGACACGGGTTCGGGAAAATCCTCACGGGTTTGTTGATGGCGACTTTGCGAAGGTCAGACAGTCGGGATGCTGGCAGAAAAACGCGCCGCCAAATGTCAGCGCATACGAACATTTCTCCGGCGATCCGACCAGGCACTCCACCAAGCCGACGGGTTCCAACAGGCGGGTGCGACAAATCTCCAGGTCGGGAAGTGACTTTGATACACTGTCTGCGTGGTTCTTCATCGTCGTGGCTCCTAGCCGCCGCTCATGCTATTATGAATCGACGCCTCTGTCCAGAGCCAATCGGCGATGCGCAGCCTTCGCCGCAACTCCTGGCGGGAACGGTCGGCAGGCGCGCGAATTGCTAAACATGTGGGAAACCAAAGGCGTTGACCAATGCACGTTTCGAAGACATCGTCATTCCTCATCGTCGTTCTCATCCTGATTTCCTGCCCCATCGGCAGCGGGGCCGCAGTGCCCACACTTTCGCCCCCGACCCATTTCTCCCCGGAGGACCAGAGGTTCGCCGTCCAGGCCAGAAATCTCCAGCTCCGCAACTGGACCTTCGACGACATCTTCGCCGCGCTCTGTCGCACCGCCCTGTCCAACGCCCAAACCAACCCCAGCGTCAACGTCCAGGACGAGGTACGTTCCATCTGGGGTGGCCTGTGGTTGTGGACATGCAAAGACGTCGAGCCCCTGCCCCTGTTCCACGCCGGCGGACTCGGCGTGCTCCATCCGGCCCCCAATGGCACCGTCGATCACGGTTACGATGTCATCACCCTCCAGAAACATTACGCCCAGCATTTCATCGCCGGCGGCATGTTCGAAGCCTACTTCGACTCGGGTCGATGGGCCGGTGTCCGAAAGGAGCGCTTCAACTCCGTCACCGGCGATTATTTCGATTACAATAAGGTCGCCGTCACCAGCATGGGCGCGCGTTGGGTCGATGTCGCCGTCGATGGCGACGCCCAACATACCCGCCGCTG
>JBEKUF010000083.1:0-15041 GCA_049515295.1 Verrucomicrobiia bacterium
CGACTTGCCATGGGGGGGATTCTATTTTAGGAGCATGGCAGTGTAGCGATGGACATGCTCTCGCCTCGACAACGCAGCGTCGACGTTCCTTGCGGCATGGCTGAAAACTACACTGCCATTATTATTGAAGTCAGGGAAATGGCTGGCGGATAGTCTCTTGGGGGAGGGTTCGGGCGGGAACTGGCGGCGAGATGCGAGGGGGCTTACGGCGGAAGGAATGGGGGCGGGGGGTTCGGATTGATCCGCCTGCATCCGCGACATACGCCGCTGACAAATGCAGGGATGGAAGAAATGAACGACAACGAACCAATTCTTGCTGAACTGCGAAAGATAGCGGCTTGGGCTGACATGCAGCGCAAGATGACCAAGTGGTCACTCATTGTTGTCGCCATTTTCATTCCCGCCATGATCGTCTTTGCCGCCCTGATGGAACACCGGGTGACGAAAAGGATTGAAGACACCGCAGAAAAACCAGACTGGTATTGTGTGGATCAAAATGTCCGTCTGGGCGATTTCGACAAAGCGATACAGATTGGTGAGGAACTCATACTGAAAACCCCGCAGTATCCCGACGCTCATCGACGATTGGCCGGGGTATACTTGGCAGCAGGCAAGATCGAGAAGGCGAGGGAGCACTATGCGGAAGCCTTTCGTCTGTTTCCTTCCGAAGACAACGAAAAACTGCTGATAGCGATGGAGAAAAGAAGCAAAGCAGAGAGTCTCCAATCAAGTCGATAGCCAACGCCATCCCTCTGACGCCCTCGCTTACCCACTACGTCCGTCCCGCCCTCGGCTCCAAATCCCCAGTGCTGAAATCGCGGTCGCAAACGACCCGCTCCAAGAAAGTCGAGCGCCCTGCCCTTGCGTGGACTAGAACTGGTATCAACAAATACATCCGCTTGTTTTTCTGGCGGGCGGAGGCTCAAATAATCCTTCGACGCCATCCAGCCTGATCCCTGCGTTTGACTCAATGACCCCTGACTAGCGGGCAGGGCATCCCCTTCTTTCTGAAAATCGAAAATTCCTTTGCACTCAATGTTCGACGCTCCGTCGCGTCGCCAGGCGTCCCGGCTCCCTGAAATTCGCAAGGAGACCTGCTATACTTTTGAGCATGGGTCTGACCATCCACTACTCGCTCCGCCCCGCCGCTTGCACTGAAGCCGGTCAACGGGCTCAGCACTTTACTGTTTGCGAAATTGCATGACAAAACACGGCAAGAGACTGTCAAAACAGTGCAATTGTTTGCATTTCTGCTCCCGCAATACCAGTTGCACTCTGCAGTGCGGCTGCTATATTCCTTGTGAAAGTTTTCTCAAACTGGGTCGTGTAGGGTCGCGAACCAATAACGAGCAAAGGACATGGCGTATTTCATTACCGATACGTGCATCGGCTGCACTGTCTGCGAGCTGAAATGCCCCGTCGACACCATCAGCGGCAAGTCGAAAGAGCTCTACGTCATTCATCCCGAAGGCTGCATCGACTGCGGGGTGTGCGCGATCTACTGTCCCGTCTCCTGTATTCAGGACCAGTATGGGAACCTCGTCACCCGTATCAAGCCCAGTCAAATCCCGAAAGCCAAGGTCATCGTGGACGACTGCACCGGCTGCGAGTTTTGCGTGGACATCTGCCCGTTCGACTGCATTTACATGAAGGAAGACCCGACTCACACGGGCGCGGGTCACTACCGAGTGGCCGAGGTCGTCGCCGAGGAATGCGTGGCCTGCCGGCTCTGTGAGATTGTCTGTGACAAGGATGCGATTATCGTGCCGAATGCGCCGACGCATCGGGCGGCAATGTTGCCGCACCAATTGGAAAAGCATTAGTTCTTTCAAATGAGCGACGCGAAGCAGATAGCGGAAGCATCTTCACCCGAGGGGATGGAACCACCGCAGGAGAAATCGAAGCTGGCGACCCTGGCCGTGCAGTTGGTGGTGATCCCGCTGGCGGTGGTGCTGTTTTGCGTCGCGTTGGCCGGGCTGTTCATCTGGCTGACGGCCGAACGGAAGGGCCTGGATGACTATTTGAATGCGTTGCGCGCCAGTTCGGGCCAGCAACGCTCCCAGCAGGCGCAGTATCTCCTGAACTACATCCAGAATTCCAAACGCTGGCAGGGAATCTTTGACGTCACCGCGCGAATCAGCGCCGACCGCGACCAGTTCCTGGCAAACAACCCGCACGCCGTCGCTGACATCGTACAGGTCTTCGAGGAGTCGAAAGGCCAGGATCTGCGGACGCGGCACTATCTGGCGCTGGTGCTCGGGTTGCTGGGGGACCGCGAAGCGGTCACGGCCCTGCGCGACGGACTTAACGATAGCGATGCCGAGACGGTCAAGAATTGCGTGTGGGCTCTGGGACGAATCGGGGACGAAGATTCGGCCCTGCCGATCATCAAGTTGACGCACAGTGACGAGCAATCCGTGCGGTTGATGGCGGTGTACGTGCTGGGTTCGATGAACAACCCGCAGGCGGTGCGTGTGCTGCAGGCATCGCTCAACGACCCCGACGAACTGGTGAAATGGAATGCGGCGTTCGGGTTGGCCAACAAGGGCAGTGGGGCCGCTTGGGATGTGTTGGCGAGGCTGCTTGACAAGGAATACGTAGACCGTGTTACAGAATTGATGCCCAGGGAAGGTCGCCCGCTGCAGGAGAACATTCAGCGGTACCGCATGGCAGCGGCGGTATGGGTGGCGAAGTTGGATCCAGCCAAAGCCCGGCCACTCCTGGAGAAACTGAGCACCAGCGAAACGGATTTGCAGGTGCGTAACGCTGCGATTCAGCAGCTCAACAGGTTGAATCAGAAAAGTCATGGCTGAACTGAAAGTGATTGGTGCGGACACGCCCAGGCAGGGGCAGCCGTTGAGTCCGCGGGAAGAGGCGATTCGCCGATTGAAGGCCAAGGGCGTCCTTGACCCTGAAGGCAAGCCCATGCCGCGACGCCAGTTCTTCATGAGCCTCGCGTTGGCTTGGGCGACGTTTGCCGTGGCCATGGGCGGCGGGCTTACCGCGCTCTTTGCGTTCATGGTGCCTCGCGTGGATTTCACGAGAATCGACGTGTTCAAGGTCGGGCCTCCGGACGACTTTCCGCCCAACACCGTGGACGATTCCTTCAAGGCGGCTCACCGGTGCTGGATCGTGAACCATGACCATAAGATCTTTTGCATTCAATCCGTGTGCACGCACCTCGGCTGCACGCCCAACTGGATGGACAGCGAACACAAGTTCAAATGCCCCTGCCACGGAAGCGGTTACACCATTGACGGTATCAATTTCGAAGGACCGGCGCCGTTCCCGATGCGCCGCTATGAAGTTTCACTGGCTGACGACGGCCAAATTGTTGTGAACGAGGGACGGCTGTTCTTCTGGGAGAAGGGCGAGTTTGACGATCCCCGGGCCTTCATCGCGGTGTAACGACCATGCTGGACAAACTCAAAACCTCGGTTCTGGATTCGCAGATCAAGAAATCCATCTTTCGCGTCGGGATTCCCAATACCGATCGCAAACGCGTGCTCATCGTCCTGGGCAACGTATTCCTGCACCTGCACCCGACGAAGGTGCGCACCAGCGGCGTGAAACTTCGGTACACATGGTGCGCCGGCGGGTTGAGTTTTTTCCTGTTTCTGGTTCTCACCCTGACCGGCGTGCTGTTGATGTTTTATTACCGACCGACCGTCGAGGGCGCCTATGTGGACATGCTCGACATCCGTTCCCAAGTGCCGTTCGGCATCATGCGCGAACTGCATCGCTGGAGCGCCCATGCCATGGTGATTCTGGTCATGGTGCACATGTTTCGCGTGTTCATGACCGGCAGCTACAAACCCCCCCGCGAGTTTAACTGGTGCATCGGCGTGCTGCTGTTGGTGCTCACCTTCCTGTTGTCGTTCACGGGCTACCTGCTCCCGTGGGACCAGCTGGCGATCTGGGCGATTACGGTCGGCTCGAACATGGCGAAAGCGACTCCGTTCGTTGGCGCGGGTGGACCGTTCGCGGACTTCCTGCAGATTGGCGGCGTGCCGTTGGTGCACCCGGGCGACGACGCGCGATTTTTCCTCATTGGCGCCAAGGAACTTGGCGGGACAACATTGTTGCGGTTTTACGTGTTGCATTGCATCGGCATCCCCCTGATCGCCGCGGTGCTGATGGCGGTCCATTTCTGGCGGATTCGCAAGGATGGCGGCGTTTCCGGGCCGCTTTAGGCGCTAACGCGGGAGCCGGCAGAGTCTTCTCATGGAACAGACAGTGGCAAGTCACAGCGCTTTATTTGAGGCCTTCAAGGCGTTGGTCAATATATTGGCCAGCCCGAAGCTGAGTTTTATTCTGGCCACGGGCGGCCTGCTGCTGCTGCTCCGATTTCGCCGGCACGTGTTCAACTGCTGGGTCGGCGCGCTGGTGATTTTCATCGAGGCCGGCGCGGTCATCTGGGGCATAAAGGACCCGAATTTCTACCTCATCGTGGGCAAACCCGACAACGTGCCGATCACGGCGATGTTGTTCGTCTCCACATTCGTGCTCTGGCTGGCGATGGCGCAGGCTGTTAATAACGACCGTCGCGTCGAGCAGAAGCTGCCACCCGACGAGAAGGAGAGTTCCAACCAAAAGACGTGGGTCTGGCCCGACCTGCTGTATATCGAATTCGTCGCGTTGATCATCTGTTCGATCGTGCTGATTCTCTGGGCGATCTACCTGCGCGCGCCGCTCGAACAGCCCGCGAACCCGGCGGCCACGCCGAACCCGTCGAAAGCGCCATGGTACTTCCTCGGCTTGCAGGAAATGCTGGTCTACTACGACCCATGGTACGCCGGCGTCGTGTTGCCCACCATCATCATTGTCGGGCTGATGGCGATTCCCTACATCGACGTCAATCCGAAGGGGAATGGTTACTTCACGTTCGCCGAGCGCAAGTTTTCGATTGGCCTGTTCCTGTTTGGCTACCTCGCGTTGTGGGTGTTCATGATCATCACCGGCACATTCCTGCGCGGCCCGGGCTGGAACTTCTTCGGCCCGTTTGAGTACTGGGACCCGCACAAGGTCGTCGCCCTGAACAATGTGAACCTCTCCGATTACGTGTGGGTGGAATGGTTCCCGTGGATGTACCGCCAGACGCATATCCAGTGGTTCAATCAAGGGCTGCCGAACGTCGTCAACAAGATACCCCAGTTGATTCCGCCGGACTGGACGTCGATCCACCTGTTCCTCATTGAGGTCGGACACGCGTGCAAGCGTGAGTTTGCCGGCATTCTGTTCCTCGCGTTCTACTTTCTCGCGATGCCCGGCCTACTGGCGAAAACGGCCCTGAAGAGGTTTTACGCCTCGATGGATTTCGGCCGCTACAGCGTGCTGGTGATGTTGTTTCTCACGATGTTCACCCTGCCGCTGAAGATGGTGCTGCGCTGGACGATCAACCTGAAATATTTCGTGGATACCCCGTGGATCAAGTTCTGAGCCGATGAGAAACCAACCCGAAACCATCCACGAATATAATATCCCGCGTTTGCACTGGTGGTTTCTGATCACCGGCTTCGTGTTTCTGTTGTCGCTGGTGTTGATGATCTGGGTGGATTACTCCGGCGGTTACATCTCCTGGCTCGCGTTGCATGGGGATCGTGGCTGGAAACAGTACCAGCGCAAATTCTATGACCTCGAGAAACAGCGTCTCGCCGCCGACGCCAGGGCCGCGGAAGCCAAGGCGAACGAGGCGGGCTTGGGCAGGTTGGAGGAGCAACTCAAGAAGACGCGCGACGAGTTGGCATCCAAAAAGTCTGACGAGGCAAAGCTCCAAGCCGAGGTCGAACAGATGCGCGTGGACGACGATGAGATCACTCGGGAATTCACGATGCAAAAGGCGGTGCGCGACCAGTACCGCTCATCGTACGAAGAGGCGCTGGAACGTAACAACCTGAACAAGAGCGCGCCGGAGGTCCAGGAGTGGACGGACAAGACCGAGACGCAAAATTACCTCGTCAACAAGCTGGATCTCCAAAAGCAGGCGGCGGACGCAAAACTTCAGGAAGCCAAAGACAGACTGACAGCGCTCATCGGCCATGAAGAAGACCTCCAGCGCAGCATCAAGCACTTCGACGACAATATCAATCTGGTCAAAAAGCGGCTGGATCAATTAAGGAGCCGGCTGATCCAGGACGTGGTCAACTTGCCGATGCTGGAATTCGCCGCGTCAACGTACAAGGTCGAGCAGATCGTCGCCGACACGCACCACGTCGACGTCAATTTCGCGACGGTCCCGCGCGTGGATCGCTGCATCACCTGCCACAAGGCAATCGACCGCAAAGACCCGACGCCGGACGAACTGACGTTCCGCGCCAAGTACAAGATTGGCGCCATCGAATGGTCGAAATTGCCCGAACCCCTGCGCAACCATCCCCATCTCGACCTGTTTGTCAGCGACACCTCGCCGCATCCGATGAGCAAGTATGGTTGTACGACGTGTCACTGGGGATGGGACCGTGAAACCACCTTCTCTCGCGCTGGTCATACGCCCGATGCCGAAGAAAAGCAGTTGTACGCATACGATTCTTCGAGGAGATTGTGGGTAACAGTGGAGAAGCACGCGGCGGATGACGACGACGCCAAGGCGCAACCAGCCTCGCTGGAGAAGACGAACGTTGTTCCAATGACGCAACGCCAGGCTTGGGAGAAGAATTATCAGTGGGAAGAACAGGAATTTCTGCTGCAACCGATGCGCGCGGCGAAGTATGTGCAGGCCAGTTGCCTTAAATGCCACAGTGATCAGACCAATCTCACGGGCGGCGAACAACTCGATCATGGCCGTCGGCTCATCGAGCAGCTTGGCTGTTGGTCGTGCCACAAGATGCGGCAGTTGGAGACGTACACAACCCATCACGTCGCCGCGGGCGAAGACTTCGACAGCATCTGCAAGTTTTACGATGTGAATGCCGATGATGTGCGGCGGCTCAATGGGTTCCCGCAGGATGTTTCGCTAACCCTCGGGCAGGAGATCAATATCCCGATCCGCACGCTGCGCAAGCCGGGACCGAGCCTGTTCAAGGTGGCGAGCAAAACGAACAAGCAGTGGGTGCGCCAGTGGCTCGCCAATCCCGTTGCGTTCCGCCCGAACACCTACATGCCGCGGTTTTGGGGTCTCAGCAATAACGCGGGCACGCCCGATCGTAATGCCGTCGAGATGAAAGCCATCACGGAGTTCCTCTTTGCGGTCAGCGACCAGCCGCAGTATCCGGCCCCGCCCGTCCAGGGTGATCCACAGAACGGCAAGAAGCTTGTCGGTCAGGTCGGCTGTATGGCCTGCCATGTCATCGACGAAAAACTGATGGATATCAAACCACCGGCGTCGCTCAGGCAATACATGGACGATTGGCAATACCGGCGGCTGCGTTCCCAGGGCCCCCAGATGGCCGGCATCGGCACCAAAGCGGATGTGAATTGGATCTACGCGTGGTTGAAGGATCCGAAGCAGTATAATCCACGAACCAAGATGCCCAATCTCCGTCTGAGCGATCAGGAGGCTGCGGACATTGCTGCCTATCTTTCGACGTTGCACAACGAGAAGACCGATCAGGAGACCCTGACCGAGACCAAGCCGGACAAGCTCGATAGCGAGACGGTCGAATATCTGAAGGTCACGTTGCCCGACGCCGAGGCGCACCAGAAGATCAACGACCTCAACGACCTTATCGAGATGTATTTCGTCGACGAAACGACGATGGCTTATTACCAGGATCCCGCGCGGATGGCGCGTGACGAGGCACAGCTCGCGGAATTGCAGAAGCAATATCAAGACACGTTCGACGACGCGATCGACCGCAAGGCCAGGAGGTTGGCCGCCGATATCGACGGAGTGAAGGCCAGGATGGCGGCGGCGAAGCAGACGGTTGCGGCTATGACACCGGTGCAGAAGAAGAATGTATTCCTGGGCAGTCGTCTGGTCGCGCGCTACGGGTGTTTTGCCTGCCACGACATCCATGGTTTTGAGAACGCCAAGCCCATCGGCACCGAGTTGAGCGAATGGGGCAGCAAGCCGGTCGACAAACTCGACTTCGGCTTGGTGGACATCGAGAAGAACCGCATCGCCTGGCTGAAACAGAAGTTGCATGACCCGCGGTCGTATGACCGCGGGCGGATCGACGTCACCCGTATGCCGCAGGAATTGCTCAAGATGGCAAAGTTCAATCTGACCGACGACCAGATCGACCAGATCGTCACCGTGGTGACCGGCATGACCGACGAAAAATTGACGCCGAAAGAGGCGCGCCAACTCACGCCCGCGGAATTCCAGATCGAGCGGGGACGCTGGACGGTCAAGGAATTGAACTGCGT
The DNA here is from genome assembly GCA_049515295.1 of Verrucomicrobiia bacterium. Taxonomy (GTDB): domain Bacteria; phylum Verrucomicrobiota; class Verrucomicrobiia; order Palsa-1439; family Palsa-1439; genus Palsa-1439. The sequence goes on from JBEKUF010000083.1 coordinate 8,308, forward strand.
CGGCTGCCACATCGTTGAGGCGCAGGGCGGCGCAATCCGCGCAACGGGAATCCCACAGGGCATGGAACCGCCGCTGCTGATCGGGACGCCAACGCAGTTGCACCAGGGCCAGCGCACCCAGCCAGATTGGTTGTTCAACTTCATCAAGTCACCGCAAACGGGCGAGATTCGTCCCTGGCTGCACGTGCGGATGCCGACATTCGGGCTGAGCGATGGCGAGGCGAACGTGATGGTGAAGTATTTCGCGGAAGAAGGGCGGGCACAATTCCCCTATCAAACACCGAAGATCGACACGTCCCCCGAACATCTGGACGCCGGCAAGCAGTTGTTCACGCAATTGAAGTGCGCGCTGTGCCACATCGTGGGGGGGAAAGCGCTCGGCAAACCGCTGGCGGAGATTCCCGAGGAAGACCTGCCGCGATTGGCACCGAACCTCTCGCTGGCGCACGCGCGGCTGCAACGGGATTGGCTGGTCAACAAATGGCTGGTCGAACCGTTGGCGCAGATGCCGGGCACGCGCATGCCCCAGTTCGAGTACGGCACGGCGATCGCGCCGAACATACTCGGCGGGGACGGCCACAAGCAGATCGAGGCCATGGTGGATTACGTGTTGACGTTGGGGGTGAATGAGCAGACCGTGCAGGCGACCCCAGCCGCCGTTGCGCCGGCAATCGCTCCGCCAGCCGCCCCGTCGCCATCAGCACAGCCCTGAGATTTGGCCTTGAAAAACATGCGTTCCAATAGAAACAATGTTAGAGTAACCGCTGGAGGAGAACTTATGAAATCGTTCAAGTTGTTGATGGCTGTCGCAGTAACACTTTCATTCGCCGCCGTTTCACGCGGCGCGGATTCGGCGTCAATCTCCGGAAAGATCACCTTTGACGGGACTCCGCCCAAGCGAAAGAAGATCAACACGGACGCCGACCCGAAGTGCGCCGAAATGCACGCGGATTCTCCCCTGTTGAGCGAAGAGGTGGTCGTGAATCCCAACGGCACGTTGAAGAACGTGTTCGTGTATGTGAAAACCGGCCTGGAAGGCAAGACGTATGATGTGCCGAAGGAACCGGTAACCATCAACCAGACCGGTTGCCATTATGAGCCGCATGTGTTTGGCATCATGGCCAAACAGGAATTGGACATCCTGAACAGCGACGACACGCTGCACAATATTCATGCCATGCCTGCCAAGAGCACGGAATTCAATGTGGGCGAACCCAACAAGGGTATGATCGTGAAGCGCAAGTTTGCCAATCCCGAGGTCATGGTGCATTTCAAGTGCGACGTGCACCCCTGGATGTCGGCCTACGTTGGCGTGATGGACAATCCGTTTTACAGCGCGACCGGCGACGATGGGACATTTTCGTTGAAGGGACTGCCCGCTGGCGAGTATCAAGTGGCGGCGTGGCATGAGAAGTATGGCGAGCAGGTTCAAAAGGTGACGGTCGGCGCCGGCGAAGCTAAAACTATTGACTTCAAGTTCACCAAGCCGGCCGAGTAACGCGCCGGGGCGACATAACCGGCGTACAGGCGGGAGCCCGTTGTTGCCTGACAGGTTCCTGAAGTGACTTTTCTGGAAGGAAATCGGGTCAATGACAGAAGCGCGGCATAACGAAGAATATCACCACGACATACCGTTTTGGCGAAGGTATATTTTCTCGACCGATCACAAGATCATCGGGATCCAGTACGGCCTAACCTCGCTGTTGTTCTTATTCTTCGGCTTTTGCCTGATGATGCTGATGCGGTGGCAGTTGGCGTTTCCGGGCCAACCGCTTCCGATCGGGTTTTTAGCGAAGTGGCTCGGTGACGCGCGGATGCCGGGCGGCATTATGGCCCCCGAATTTTACAACCAACTCGGCGCGATGCACGGCACGATCATGATCTTTCTCGGCGTGGTGCCGTTGGCGGTCGGCGCGTTTGGCAACTATCTGGTACCGCTGCAAGTTGGCGCGCAGGACATGGCCTTCCCCAAGCTCAACATGTCCAGCTACTGGGTGTACTTCATCGGCGGGGTGGTCATGCTGTGCAGCTTCTTTGTGACCGGCGGCTCAGCGCAGTCCGGCTGGACTTCCTATCCGCCCCTGTCCGACATCACGCCGCAAAGCCATTCGCTCTTCACTGGCCAGTCCATGTGGTTGACCGGTATGGTATTCCTGATTACTTCCTCTCTCCTCGGTTCGATCAATACCATCACCACAATCATCCAGTTGCGTGCCAAGGGGCTTACCTGGATGCGACTGCCGTTCTTTGTGTGGGCGCAGTTGGTCACGGGCTTTCTATTATTGCTGGCGTTTCCTCCACTGGAGGCTGCCGGGGTCATGCAGTTGATGGATCGAATCGCCGGGACGAGCCTCTTCCTGCCCAGTGGTTTGGTGGTCGGCGGCAAGGCGTTGAACGTCAGCGGCGGTGGTAGCGCGTTGCTCTGGCAACACCTGTTCTGGTTTCTGGCGCACCCGGAAGTGTACGTATTGATCCTGCCGGCGATGGGGATTGTCGCGGAAGTGATCGCTAACAACACCCGCAAACCGCTCTGGGGATACAAGTCGCTGGTATACTCCGTGATCTTTCTCGGCTTTATGTCGTTCATTGTCTGGGCCCACCACATGTTCCTGACCGGTATGGGCACCACTATCAACGCGTTCTTCCAGACGACGACGATGATCATCTCGGTGCCGTCGATCGTCATTTTGACGGCCCTGATTCTTTCGCTCTGGGGCGGGTCGATCCGGTTCAATGTGCCGATGTTGTTCGCGCTGTCATTTCTGCCGATGTTCGGCATCGGCGGTCTGACGGGGTTGCCGCTGGGCCTGGCCAGCGCGGACATTCACTTGCACGATACCTATTATGTCATTGGCCATTTCCATTACGTCGTCGCCCCCGGCACGCTGTTTGCCCTGTTCGCCGGGATTTACTACTGGTTCCCGAAAGTCAGCGGCCGACAGATGAACGTGACGCTGGGCAAAATCCATTTCTGGGGCTCGCTGGTCTGCATGAACGGCATATTCATGCCCATGTTCATCCAGGGGATGGCCGGTGTGTCTCGGCGATTGTACGACGGCGGGAGTTCGTATCTCCACGCCCAGAACGTTCTCGTCCTGAACAAGGGAATGTCCTACTCCGCATGGGCACTGGCGCTCTTTCAACTGGTGTTTATTGTCAACTTCTTCTGGAGCATTTTTGCGGGACAAAAGGTGACCAGTGACAACCCGTGGGAAGCCACAACCCTCGAATGGGCCACGCCGACGCCACCTCCGCATGGGAACTTCCTCAAGGTCCCCGAAGTCTATCGCGGACCTTACGAGTACAGTGTGCCGGGCGCGAAACGCGACTTTCTCCCTCAAAACCAACCCCAGGAGGCCTAGATGTCCGGCGCGATTGAAATCCCTTATAACTCGACCGAACGCCCCGACACGGGCCTGTACAATGCCAAACTCGGCGTGTGGCTGTTCCTGTCGTCCGAAGTGATGCTGTTCGGCGCGCTGTTTTCGACGTATGTGCTGCTGCGCACTGGTTCCGAAACATGGGAACACGGGGCGGAATTCCTGAACGTCCCGCTTGCCACAATCAACACATTGGTGTTGATTATCTCTAGTGTGACGATGGTCATGAGTTGGGCGTCGCTGAAAGCGAAGGAATTCGGCAAGTACAAGCTGTACATGGGGTTGACGATCCTGTGCGGCGCGGCGTTCCTCGTCATCAAGGGCTTTGAATACGCCCATAAGTTCGAGACCGGGTTGTTTCCGTCGACCAGCACCTTCATGGCGCTGTACTTCACGATGACAGGACTACACGGCCTGCACGTTATCGGTGGAATGATTGTCAACAGCTACCTGTGGGGACCCGGCAGCAGGATGTGGCAGACCGATCCGCAACGATTTACCAATCGTATCGAGGTCGCCGGCTTGTACTGGCATTTTGTTGATCTCGTGTGGATCTTTCTGTTCCCAACCCTGTATTTGTTGCCGGGCAAATAAGATTGATTGAGGCACCATGAATGATACCCAACACGAAGACGTACCGAGTCACGTCGGGACCTACATCAAAGTGTTCGTCGCATTGGCGGTGGGCACGCTCGTCACCGTACTGGCTTCCAATCTTCATCTGGGAATCATCCTCGGCATTATCGTGGCGCTGATCATCGCTACGGTCAAAGGCTCGCTGGTGGCCGGCTTCTTTATGCATTTGGTCGCGGAACGCAGGGCTATCTACTGGATCTTGGTGCTTACGGCGACCTTTGTAGTTGCGATGGTTGGCCTGATCATGTTTAGCCACGAGGACCAGCAAGGGCGCCAACAAGGGATTTTCGCCGTGCCGCCGGCGCACGCGCAGGTCCCGCGCGAGGAAAAACCGGCGAGTGGCCACGCGGAGTAGATATGTCGCTCAAAGCGTTCCATGTATTTTTCATCACCGTTTCGGTGTTGATGTGCCTCGGATTTGGCGCATGGTGCATTGGCTCGGATTACGCGCGCGGACGTACCGCCTACGTGATCGCGGGGTACGTTTCCTTTGGACTGGGCGTCTTGCTGGTAGCGTACGAGATCGCGTTCCTGCGGAAGTTCAAGGATTTGGACAAGGAGTAGACAATGATGACATCACGGGTTTCCAAAAGTTTGACCGCGACCGCCACGGTTGTATTGGTGGGCGTTCTGCCGCGGGTTGCACTGGCATGCGCCGCTTGCTACGGAGCGGCTGACGCCGCACAGACACGCGGGATGAACTTTGGCATTTTCACCATGCTGGGCGTGACCGGCGTCGTGCTGGGCGGGTTTGGCGGCATGATTTTCTGTTTCGCGAGACGGGCCCGCCGACACAGCACCGACTTGACACCGTAACGGTGTAAACGGAGAAAGACCCATACCATGCTGGAGAAGATTCTTGGTTTACCGGTCAGCGCCTCCGAACACGCCGCGCGCGTGGATCGGCTCATTCTGTACGTCCACATCCTGATGGTGGTGCTGTTTGTTGGGTGGATCTTGTTTTTCTTCTATACACTCCTTCGGTTTCGCAAGGGCAGGAATCCCGTCGCTAACTACACAGGCGTGAAAACACATGCCTCATCGTATTTGGAAGCCACGGTGGCGGTGGTGGAAATCCTGTTGTTGGTCGGACTGTCGATTCCGTTCTGGGCGTGGAAGGTCAGCGCGTTCCCGACGGATCCGAATACGGTGCACGTGCGCGTCATTGCCCAGCAGTTCGCCTGGAACATTCATTATCCGGGGCCGGACGGCATTTTCGGTCGCACGGATATTAAACTGGTCGATGAACAGACGAACCCGATTGGCCTCGATCGCAAAGGGGATCCTCATGCCAAGGATGATATCGTCACTCTGAACCAGTTGCATTTGCCGGTCAATCGTCCGGCGGTCATCGAGATCACCACCAAAGACGTCATCCACAGCTTCTTCCTGCCGGTGATGCGCGTAAAGCAGGACGCCATTCCCGGCATGCTCATCCCCATCCACTTTGTCCCGAACAAGACATCGGATCAGTTGCGGGAGGAACTGGCGATGACCGTGGCGCTTCCCACGACCAAAGACATTGGTTCCGATGTCGCCATGGAGGACTACAAGGCCAGGGATGGTACGATTCTGGTGAAGAAGGGACGGGCCATCAGTGCTGACACGGCTGCAAAACTCGTTGAGAACGGAGTCACGCAAGTTCGCGTCGGTCCCCGATACCCGGCGGAAATCGCCTGTGCGCAACTTTGCGGCCTCGGTCATTACCGCATGAAGGGATACTTGAGTATCGATACGGAAGAACAATACGAGGCATGGCTCAAAGACCAGGAGGATGCCCTGCAGGAATAGCGGAGAATGACTCGCACCGTCACGGAATGAGATGAACGCCAATTTCCATCCCTGGCTCCATCGGTTTGCCTGTCTGCTGGCTGGCGCGACGTTTCTGCTGATCGTCGCGGGTGCCAATGTAACCAGCCACCGCGCCGGGTTGTCGGTCCCTGATTGGCCGACGACCTACGGTCAGTTCATGTTTTCATTCCCGATGTCCAAGTGGGTGGGCAACATTCTTTACGAGCACGGGCATCGTCTCATCGCAAGCGTCATCGGGATCCTGACGATCATTCTGGCCGTGTGGCTCGTCCGCGTAGAACTGCGCCGATGGGTGCGACGCCTCGGGATCGCGGCGGTTGCCACGGTCATCGCGCAGGGAATCCTGGGCGGACTGACGGTCAAACTCATGCTCCCGCCGCCGGTTTCGATCGCCCATGCTTGTCTCGCGGAGGCGTTCTTCTGCATTACGGTCGCTTTGGCGTTCGTCACGTCGGAGAATTGGTGGCAACCCGCGCTTCCCGCGGAAATCTCCAACGCCCGGCTGGCGCAGCGGTTCATCCTCGCCTCAACCATCGCGGTTTATGCTCAGGTCATCCTCGGCGCAACGGTTCGCCATGCCGAATGGGGGATCTTCGCGCACATCCTCGGTGCCGCGGCGGTTTTCGGGTGCGTCATCTCGAGTTTGTTCGCCGCGCTGTTCACAATAAGACACCGTGGATTCTTGCGTCACGCGATCCTGTTGCTTTGCCTGGTGACGGCACAGATTGCCCTGGGTTTGGTCACGCTGATCGTGCGCCTTCCGAAGAATACTGACGAGCAATTGTCGACGATCCAGGTGCTGGTGCCGACAGCACATCTGGCCCTCGGCGCGCTCGTGCTGGCGACCAGTTTGGTGATGACCCTGAAAGCCTTTCGATTCCTCGCGGCGCCCGGAGAAGAACCATC
>JBEKUF010000084.1:0-14939 GCA_049515295.1 Verrucomicrobiia bacterium
CGGAGCGGCCGGTGGCGCTGGCGGCGTCTCGGACTTCTTCGGAGATGTCAAGGTCGCCACCAGTTTGCCGCGACCGGATTCTTGCATGGCAGAAGCCGGCGGTAACGCGGTGGCCTCTTCGGGTTTGTTCTGTTCCTTGGCGAGCGCCGTGGCGCGCTGATGAGGACGCCAGCCGCGAAGCTCGGGAATCGACGGGCCATTGGTGCTTTCTTCGCTTTCCCCGCCGGCCAGAGGCGCGGACGCCTTGCGCTCGGCAATGATGCGCAGCAGCGCGTTCTCCTTGCGCAATTGACGGATGATTTCGTCGTCCTTGTCGCCGGAAGCCTTGGCAGAGGCCAGTCGCTTGTTGGCATCCGTGAGCTGGGCGATGACCGAGTCGTAGGAGCGACGCACCTCGAGGTTGTCCGCCTGGGCCTTCGCCAGCGATTGCTTGGTCGTGTCCAATTCGATGCGCGTCTCCTGGAGTTGTTCCTTTGTCTGTTGCAATTCGCCGCGGGTCTGGGCGAGTTCGGCGCGCAACTGCAGTAATTCGGGTGATTGGGCCGGTAAAGCTGGTGGCGGCGTTGGCGCGGGCGCCGCAACATGGGCGGCGCGGTCGCGGGCCTCGGCGGCCTCGGTCTGCGCGGCGGCCAGTTGGGCCGCGAGAACCTGATTGGTCTTGAGCAGGTCTTCGATCTGCTGATTGGTCTGGGTCGGCGTCACCTTGCCGAGCTGTTCTTGAAGCCGCGCGTTCAATTCGTCGCGTGCCGCCTGCAATTGTTGGATCTGCTGTCGGGCGCGCTCCAGTTCCGCATTCAATTCCTTGACCTGTTCGTTCTCCGCGGGAGGGGCCATGGTGATAATCTTCGGACCCGGAACGGCGGCAGGAGATAGTGCATTGGTCGTCGGCTCGGGCGCAGGCGTGACCGGGGGAGCCAACACGATGGGCGGCGGCGTAATGGCCGGGGTTTCCACCTTGGGAACCGCGATCGGCGGCTGGGATTGCGGGGCCGCTGCCGCTCCCACCGTCTCCTTCAGGGCCGCCAAGTGCTCCTCGATGTATTTGGTGCGGAACTCGATGATGTGCGGATTCCAATCGGGAAATTGGGACTTGATCTGGTCGAGGATCTCGCGCGCCGAACTGTATTTGGCGATGGCCTTTATCGCATCGTTGTTGTGTTCGGCGCTGTCGCCATCCTGAATGAGAAAATATGCCTCCAGGAATTTGTCGCCCGGGTCCTCGGCCGCCCGGACACGGGTGGTGCCGCAAAGGCACACAGCCATCAGCAGACACGACAGGAGTATCCTCTTCATTTTCATTGGGCGGGACTGTACACGAAAGGGTTGTTGGTTGGCAATGCTATGATGTGAGCGCACTTGCATTAGTCCCACTCTCAGAGCACAATGCATACCCATCTTCGACCATGGATGATCTGAACCCAATCCAGCTTGCAGCCCAACAGCAATTTGACCGCCAGAGCGAACGCTATGGGAAAGGACATGTCCTGTCCGATGTCTCCGATATCAGGCAGGCGCTGGGCCGTCTTACCTGGCTGAAACCGGGCCGGGCACTGGATGTGGCCACAGGCGCGGGTCACACAGGGCTGTATCTGGCCAGCGTTGGCTGGCAGGTCACCCTGGCGGATATTTCCTCGGCAATGCTCGAACGGGCGGCCGCGGCCGCCCGGGAACGCGGGCTTCGTGTCGAGACCCGCCAACATGCCGCGGAAACTTTTCCGTACGCGGACGGCATATTCGACCTCGTGACCTGCCGCGTTGCGGCCCACCACTTCAGCGATCCGCCGGCCTTCGTGCGCGAAACCGCCCGCGTCCTCAAACCCGACGGGGCGTTTCTGTTGATTGACGGCTCCATCGAAGACGGCCAGCCCGTGGCGGAGGACTGGGCTCACGCCGTCGAGAAACTCCGCGACCCGAGCCATCATCGGTTGTTGAGCCAGGGAGCATGGACGAAACTTTGCCAGGATGCCGGGCTGCGCGTGGAGTTCTCGGAACTTCAACCCTTCAAACAGCCGGATTTGAACTGGTACTTCGACACGGCCAACACGACACCCGAAAACCGCGCCAAGGTTCTGGAACTTATTCGCACCGCGCCACCGGAAGCACGCGCGCTCTTCCGCCTCGGCGAGGACGACGGCAAAATCGTCTGGTGGTGGCAGCGGCTTGTCCTCGGCGCCCAACGAACGTCGAATCCCTGACTCGGCCGAGGTGCTTGCAAGATGTTTGAATCGCGCTATCGTTCTAGAATGTGCCCGACCCTTTTGATGACTGGAAACATCCGATTGTGCGAGGCCCACGTCTTTACGTGTCTATGAAGCTTTGGCCTATTATCCTGCCGCTCCATCAGGCACTCTCGCCGCTAACCTATAATCACGCATTGTTTTACCTCAGAAAGGAAAACGTCGATCTGGTGGATTCGTTCACCGGCGATGAAGCTGCGAGGCATGTTGTTCAAGATCGGATCGAGGAACTCGCCAAGATCATCGACCGATGTCGCCACAACATTGATGACGTAAAGTCTTTCATGTCGCTAAAAGAAAAATTCTCGGAACTATTAATGTTTGTTAAATTGGCAAACCGATATCCGACCCGACCAATTCCGACGACAAACGCGCCGACGCCAGATTTCTGTGTGACGTTCCGAATGCGCGAGCTTTTTGTTGAAGTGAAGTCTTTGAACCTGCTAAACAGCGAAGCAAATCTTCACGCAATTATGGAGGAATCGCTCGCTAGTAAAATTTTGATCGAGGAACAAGTTGAAGCAGGCAAGCGGATGGCGACCGCGGTCCACGTCATTCAGCCATATTTCAACGGCAATGAGCACAAGCGCGACTCAACTACTTTCGTTGTGGAAGCTCTCATTGACAAGGTCGAACAGAATCTAGGCGTCGGGCAGTTCAGGTTTGGATCGACACTCCTTCTTATCGACTTCTCGGAGCAACTTCTGGTTCACGGCTCAGCGCGCGACAACTTGATGCGAGAGTTCGCGTCCGAGTCCGTGCCGATTCCACAAAGTGGGGAGTTGTGGCATCTTGCCTTTGGGGTTGCGGGCATGCCGATGAAGCGAGTTGTTGAATTTGAAGGATTGGACAATACGGACACTCCACTCGGTCGGAACGGGGTTCTTCGGGAACACCCATTTATATCAGCATTGGTAGTTCACTATGCAGGTGTGTTTTGGGGGGCCGCCATTCGCCGCCGAGACAACATTCAAGCCATCGACTTCCTCGAAGACCTTTGCGAGGGTATCGCGATCGAAACCGAATGAGCAGCTAATCAATGTGCCGGATTCACCACGGGCACCGGCTGCCCCGCCAGCAACGCTTTCGCGGCGTTGTAGACGTTTTCCCCCGTAAACCCGAAATGCTTCATCACGTCTTTGACCGGCGCTGACGCGCCGAATCCGTCGCGACCGACCGACGCACCATCCAAGCCGACGTACTTCTGCCAGCCCAGTGTCACACCCGCTTCGACCGAGAGACGTTTGCGCACGGACGGCGGCAGCACCAGTGCGCGGTATTCGCCGGATTGTTGCTCGAACAATTCCCACGACGGCATGCTGACCACCCGCACCTTCACGCCTTCGGCCTTCAATTTCTCGCCGGCCTCGACGCACCACTGCAATTCCGAGCCGGTGCCGATGAGAATGATGTCGGGTTGCCCCGCGGCATCGCTGAGGATGTACGCGCCCTGCCGCAGCCCGGACGCCGGCGCATACTTGGTTCGATCCAGCGTCGGCACGCTCTGCCGCGTCAGCGCGAGCGTGATCGGATGTTTCTTCTCTTTCAGGATCACCCGCCACGCCTCGGCCACTTCGTTCGCGTCGGCGGGACGGATCACGATCATATGCGGGATCGCCCGCAACGACATCAGTTGCTCGACCGGCTGATGGGTCGGCCCGTCTTCTCCAACCCCAATACTGTCGTGCGTGAAAACGTGCAGCGTCGGAATCTCCATCAGGCAGCCGAGCCGAATCGAGCCCCGCGCGTAATCCGAGAAGATCAGGAAGCCGGAATCGAATGCGCGCAGTTTGCTCAGCACCATGCCGTTGACCGCGCCCGTCATGGCGTGCTCGCGAATGCCAAAATGAAAATTCCGGCCGCTGTACGACCCTTTCTCGAAATCGGCGGCACTGGCAATCAGCGTTTTCGTCGACGGCGCGAGATCGGCGGCGCCGCCGAGCAGCCACGGGATGTTCTTGGCGACGGCATTCAGCACTTTGTTGCTCGATTCGCGCGTGGCCAGCCCCTTCGGGTCGGCGGGGAACGTCGGAATGTCCTTGTCCCAACCCGCCGGCAGATCGCGGTCCTGCATCAGCTTCCATTCCGCCGCGAGACTTGGATTGGCCGTGGCGTACGCGTCGAATTTCGTCTGCCATTCCTTTTCCAATTTCCGCCCGTGCCGGAATTGTTTGTGCATGTGTTTGGTGACTTCCTCCGGCACGAGGAACTTTGCGTCGGGCGGCCAACCGTACCGTTCCTTGGTCTTGCGGACCTCCTCCTCGCCGAGCGGCTCGCCGTGGGCCTCGCGCGTGTCCTGCTTGGTCGGCGCGCCGAACCCGATGTGGCTGTCGAGAACGATGAACGACGGCTTGTCGGTTTGCTTGACCGCCCGCTTGACGGCTCGGTTGATCGCCCGCAAATCGTTGGCATCGGTCACGTGTTGGACGAACCAGCCATAGGCCTTGAATCGCGCCCCGACGTCTTCGCTGAACGCCAGCGCGGTCTTGCCTTCGATGGTGATCTTGTTGTTGTCGTAAATCCACAGCAGTTTGTGCAACCCGAGATGGCCCGCCAACGATGCCGCTTCCGAACAAACACCTTCCATCATGTCGCCGTCGCCGCCCATGGCAAACACGCGGTAATTGACGATCTCGTGGCCGTCGCGATTGAAATGTTCCGCCAGCCAGCGCTCAGCGATCGCCATGCCGACGGAATTGGTGAATCCCTGCCCGAGCGGCCCGGTGGTCGTTTCCACGCCGGGGGTCAGCCCGTATTCGGGATGACCGGGCGTGCGGCTGCCCAGTTGACGGAACCGCTCCAGCTCGCTCATCGGCAGGTCGTAGCCGGTCAGGTGCAGCAGGCTGTAGAGCAACATCGAGGCGTGCCCGCCCGACAACACGAACCGGTCGCGGTTGGGCCAGTGCGGATTGTCCGGGTTGTGCCGCAGAAATTTCTCCCACAGCCAGTACGCGACCGGCGCCAGGCCCATCGGCGCGCCGGGATGGCCCGAGTTGGCCTTCTGCACGCCGTCCATCGCCAGCGTGCGGATCGTGTCGATGCACAACTGGTCGAGCAGTTTGGTTTTCGGGTTGTCCAACGCCACTTCGAATGTCGCTGCTGTCGTCATGAGACTCTCCTGGATTGCTTGAGCAATTCGCCATTGTGCGTCAAGACGGCCACGTGCGCAAGCCTGCGTCGCACCCGCACGGTAGCCCTATCTCTCTTGGCGTGTAGCATCTTCTAGATCGCCTGCCGCGGGCTTCTCCACGCAAAGAAAAGGCGCCCCGATTGCTCGGGACGCCTTTCGGTCAAAAACCAACTTTGAAAAAAGTTAGTACCGGCTGCCGGCGAACTTGTTTCCGCCGCCACGGCCGCCGCCGAAGCCGCCACGGGGACGCTCTTCACGGGGCTTGGCTTCATTGACAGTCAACGCACGACCATCCATGTCCTTGCCGTTGAAATCGGCAATGGCCTTGGTGGCCTCTTCCTGCGTGCCCATCTGGACAAACGCGAACCCACGGGACTTGTTGGTGAACTTGTCCATGATGAGTTCGCAGCTGGTGACGGTGCCCGCCTGTTTGAACAGTTCGAGCAGGTCGCCTTCGCTGGTGTTGAATGACAGGTTTCCTACGAATAGCTTGGTAGCCATTATATGTGTATACTTTCCGCTGCGGTTAGGAGGTCTCAGTGACTGTTCCCGATTTCGGGTTTCGGACTGTCACCGAGCGTACAAGGCCTGACTGACAATCTACCAATCTCACTGCCACTGCTTCTATCTGCTAGCGTGGTTACAATAGTGCATTCCGCCGCGATAGCAACAACTAAATGAGAGCCTGCAGGCCAAACCCGCCCATCCCCCAAATCTACCCAATTTGACACCATAACAAGCTCACTCACAGCGTCTTACACAAACAACGCACTGAAATGCCCCCGCCATGGAAAATGGGTTCGTTTTTGGCTTCGCTTTTCGAAGATTTCCACACCGGCTTGGATAAACTTGGGTTCGTTTTGCAATTTTTACTTTTTTTTGGTCTGCCCCGCCCGCAAGGAGCGAAACCGAAGCCGCAAACCGACCAAGCGCGACTAAAACAACCCCCGCCACCCCAGTCCCTCTATGTCAAAGAACGCCACCGACTATTACCGATTTCCGATACTCAGTCAAGTGCTTTCACCAACCCGCCCCCTCAGCGAAGCGCCCGCCCGACACGCTCCACGCACCGCCCCGATTCTTCGCCAGATCGTGCTCCCACAACCGCACCACCCGCTCCCTCGGAAATCCACCGCGTCTCGCGTCCTCGTGTCGCATCGTCCCCCTCAACGATGCAACACAGGAATCTCAACCTCTGCGCTCTCAGCGTCTTTTACCCCGATTCCGAGTCGGGGCTGCGTGAGAAAACCCATCCCCTTACCCCTTCGTGCCCTTCGAGACTTCGTGGTTGAATGATTGCCTTCCTCCTTCCCTGCAGTTACGCTCCCGCCATGAGCGCGTTTCCCGTCAGCCCGGAAAAGGAAGCCCAGCTCGCCCAGCGCATGGCCGCGCTCGGCGTGCGCGAAGCCGATATCGACGAGTCATTTGTCCGCTCGGGCGGCCACGGCGGCCAGAACGTCAACAAGACCGCCACCTGCGTGATGTTGCTCCACCACCCGACGCGTCTCCAGGTCAAATGCCAGACCACGCGCTCCCAGGGACTCAATCGCTACCTCGCCCGCCGTCTCCTCCTCGACAAAATCGAAGCCCTCAAGAAGGGCTACGTCGACGCCGAGCGCTCCCGCGTCGAAAAGATCCGCCGCCAGAAACGTAAACGCAGCCGCCGCGCCAAAGCCCGCATGCTCGATAACAAGTCCCACCACGCGGCCAAAAAAGAGTCACGACGATCCGTGACGATGGACTGACCGCAAGCTGTCCAGCATCGCTCGCCAGACCAACCACAATGATTATGGGCGACGGGGACGAGCCGATGGTAGCGCGAGCGTCCCCGCTTGCGGTCGTGGCTTATCCGCGAATGGCAACCGGTTCGGGTCGTGTCCGTGCAGCCCGGCCTCGAACCCTGCCCGCGCCAAAGAAGCCACGGCCCTCATCAAGAAATCGGAGGCCGCAAGAGCCGAGGTCACCCGTCTCTACGCCCGCTGGGAAGAACTCGATAGAATCGGGAAGTGAGCGCCTATAGAACGTCGATTGCCGCAACTGTTCGCAAGTAGTTAAGGTGTTGACCGAGAAGAATTTTCGCGCAAACTGTTTACATGCCGACAAGGGACCATCTTATCCGGCTGATTGATGATATCGAGGCTCAGTACCTCGTATGCTGGAATGTGTTGCGAAGACTCAAGGAAACGAAAGTCGACGCGCTCTTTCTTCCAGAACTTCTGAAATTTCAGCCGACACTCCGCCACGCGCTACTGAAGCAAGAAGATACGCGCGATGTAATCCACAAGGAAAAACGACGGCTCATCGCGAAAAAGGAGAACCTGAATTCAAGCTGGTTCCGCAAACGAATGCGGTCGTTAGATAACCACCTCGAAATACTAGACAACAGCATCTCAATCGGAAAGTGCTTGGGGGATTCATTTGCTTGGCTTTTCTACCAGAGGGACAGGCATCTGCTCCGCAAGCATTGCGAAGCTCCGCGAGTCTTCCACACACCTACGCGGATTGGAGGATTAGGAGAGCTACAGTTCATAAATAATATCCAGAGGTTACAGGGTCAAATCGCAATTTGTCATAGCACAACAACATTCCTACGCCTTGGCGATCTCAGCCTTATCGATCCGCAATCGTGTACGGTTAGCGCTATCGGGGAATTGAAAACCAGACAAGCTGGCGATCAGCAGCTTGTTGCACAGGCTATTTTCCTAAGTCCCAAGGCGAAGGCCTCCGTTTTTGACACGTCCTACCAATCTGCTAGGGTTCCACCTGATGAAAACCTCCCCCCGCAAATCCGCGACAGGCTCGTAAAACAGCTGGGCCGCATGGCTGCGATGTTTAGTCCGCAACCCAGTCCAGAAATACAGAAGATGACGGTGACGGGGTGCGCATACGTAGAGAAGTTACGCTCAGTCTCTGAGCAACTTCGGTCCCAAGAGTCCGCGTTTGTGTTAGCTGACAAGGGACTGATGATTGCAGCAGTTAAAGACAGCGGGCTTAGACTCTCAACGAGATTGACGGGCCAACCGAAAAAGGCCCAATTGAAGAAGTTGGATGGTGTAGAACTGGCGGCGAGAAATATAGTAGATAAGAACCTGCCGAACAATAGCATCCGCATAGGATCGTTTCACTATTCTGTCACGGAAGAGTATTTTCTGGAGGAGGGCTTAACACCATTGTTCTGGTGGCCGCTAAGCACCGACTTTCTTAGGAGTATAATTTTCCGAGAAGTGGTGATTATGACGCTCTACAATCCAGCGTTCTTGCTGAAGAAGCTGCAAGGCATCGGCTTAAATGTGAAATACGAACACACGCACCGGACATGCGAACTCAGTATGAAGGACCCGTCTGGCAAGACATATCAAGTTGTCGGTTTGCCCTATCTGATCTCACTCATTCAGCGCAATCTGTTTGGCGAAGATGCAGCCGTTGCGATGATTCAAAGTACACTTTCCAACTTACAGAACAAGGACCTTCGGCAGAATACGTTCGTTCAAGTGGCCATCGATCAAAAATTCAGGTGAACCCGCAAACGGCGTGATCGGTGCGGGGGATTGGCACTCATTCCCCCCTCCGTGCCCACCGCAACTTCGCGGGGGAAGAACGCGGGTTGTCGTGGCGTTCGGCGGGGTTGGGGCGGATGACTTCCTGGGCGATGTCGGCGTAGAAGCCGTCGCGGAGGCCGGCCTCGAATGACTTCTTCACGCGACGGTCTTCGCCGGAGTGGAATGTCACGATGGCGACGCGACCGCCGGAATTGAGACACGCCGGAAGATTGCGCAGGAAACTGTCGAGCGCGGAGAATTCGTCGTTCACGGCGATGCGCAACGCCTGGAAGACGCGGCGAATGGAGTTGTCGAGTTCCTCGTCCATGACTTTCCGCACGAGAGTGTGACGAATGGCGTTGGCCAGTGAGATCGTGGTGGGAAACGTCTTACCCGCGAGCGCATCGGCCAACACGCGGGCGTGCGGTTCGTCAGCGTTTTCCTGCAATAGGTCGGCAAGCTCATCGGCGTTGATTCTTTCGACCAATACCCTCGCGGGCTGGCCCCGCGACGGATTCATCCGCATGTCGAGCGGGCCCTCGAACTTGACCGAGAACCCGCGTCCCGGGTCGTCGATTTGCATCGACGAAACGCCAAGATCGGCGAGGACCATGTCGGCGCCGGCGAACTGCTCGGCCGCGAGTATCTTGGCCAGTCCGGCAAAATTGCTGCGGTAGGCCACGAACACGTCCGTACCAAATCCCAGTTCGCGCAAGCGCGCTTCCGCTTTGGGAAGTTCGATGGGATCAACGTCCAGCCCGATCAGGCGTCCGCCCGGTTGCAGCTTCGGCAGGATTTCGCGCGCGTGGCCGCCGTAACCGAGCGTGCAATCCACGGCGACTTCACCCGGCTGCGGCTTCAACACCTCAAGAACCTCCACGACCATGATCGGACGGTGCGTGCCCGCAGGCGTTTTGCCGGAGGCGAGCACTTTCGCGACCGTGTCGCCATACCGCTGCGGGTTGTGCTCCTTGTATTTCTCCTCGAATCGACGCGGATTTTTCCCAGAGTAGCGCGGGCGCCGTCGGTGCGGCGAAGCGGGGATTGGCTCTGGTGACGGGCTGTCGCTCATGGCGCGGTCATTGTATCGTTTGATGCGGAACCGACAAAGCGGTTTGTTCGATCGAGAATTTTGCGTGGATGAAGCGAGGAAACAATCTACAGTATTCCGCACATGAGCTTGACCAGTCGACAAACCGGCCAACTACGGTCGCTCGCCCAGCGGCTTGATCCGATCCTGCACCTCGGCAAAGCCGGCGTAACCGACGCGTTTCTAACCAGTGTCGAGCAGGCGCTGAACGATCACGAACTCATCAAGATCAAATTCACGGCGTTCAAGGACTCGAAGAAGGCGCTGGCCGAAGAAATGGCCGCGCGCACAAACAGCGAACTGGTGTGGATCGTTGGTCATCTGGCCGTATTGTATCGCATGCAGTCCGATCCCGCGAAACGCCGCATTCAATTGGAATCATGACTGCGGCAGATTCCAGCGAAAAGCCAACCCGACCGCTCCTCGAGTGGTTGCTGGCCAAGTATCCCGAGACGCCGAAGAAACGGGCGAAGCAATGGATTGCGGCGGGCCGGGTCAGCGTGAACGGCGTCATCATTCGTCAGCCGAACGCAATCATTCCTGATCCGTCAGACACGCTCGAATTGTTGGACCGAAACGCCACGGCCCTGGATTGCGGGCCGAACGGTTGGCAGATACATCCGCGCGTCGCGATTGTCTATCTCGACGCGGCGCTGGCGGTCGTGAACAAAGGCCCGGGCCTGCTCTCGGTGCCGGCCGAGCCCGATGATCTGTCCGCGCTCAGCATTCTCGCCGACTTTCTCGCCGGCAAACTGCGCGCCTACGACCGCGGGGGCGATGGGCGCGGCTACTCGTTGCCGCCGGCCTACCGCCGATTGGAACCGCTGCCTGTCCATCGCCTCGACCAGTACACCAGTGGCGTGTTTTGCATGGCGATGAATCCAGCCGCCCGGCAACGGCTCATCGACCAGTTGAAAGTGCACAGCATGAAACGCGAATACGTGGCCTACGTGGAAGGCCGTCCACCACAGCCGAAGGGCACGTGGCGGAATTGGCTGAAGCCCAGCGACGATCAATTGCGACAGTTCGTCATCTCCGAAGTCGAAGCCAGGGCTGCCAAAGACGAGGCGATGGAGGCCATCACCCACTACGACGTGATCGCGGAATTTCCGTTAGCTGGCAGTCGTGCGGTCGTCACCAAGCTGCGGTTGCGCCTCGAGACGGGCCGCAAACATCAAATCCGCGCGCAGGCCGCGCACGCCGGTCTGCCGTTGGTGGGCGACCGGACGTATCACCCGAAGTATCACGGCGACGCGCCCAAAGCCGCGCGCATCGATTTCCCGCGCCAGGCGTTGCACGCCGAGGTCCTGAGCCTCGACCATCCCGACAAACCCGACAGGCGGATGACGTGGACCGCAGCGCTGCCCAAAGACCTGCGCCAACTCGAAGCCACCTTGCGATCGGGCCGGGCGTGAGCGCGCATCGGATCATCGTCGTCGGCGGCGGCGCGGCGGGATTCTTTGCGGCCATCACCTGCGCGGAGGCAAAGCCCGACGCCGATGTCACCATACTGGAGAAGTCAGCACAGTTTCTGTCCAAAGTCCGCATCTCCGGTGGCGGACGCTGCAACGTGACGCATGCCTGCTTCGATGCGCGGGAGTTTGCCACCCGGTTTCCGCGTGGTGAGCAGCCGCTCATCGGCCCGTTCCAACGATTCCAGGCGCGCGACACCGCTAAATGGTTTGAAGCGCGAGGAGTAAAACTGAAAACGGAAAGTGATGGGCGCATGTTTCCTGTCACGGATTCGTCGGAAACGATCATTGATTGTCTCGTCGAGTCAGCCAAGGCGGCGGGTGTAAAGCTCGTGGCGAATTGCGGCGTGCAACGGTTGTCGAAACGCGCGGAACGCGGATTCGAGGTGACGTTCTCCACCGGCAAAACGGATGTGTGCGATCGCGTGTTGCTCGCAACCGGTGGATGTCGAACCGCTGCGGCTGGGCAATTGGCCGTCTCACTCGGGCATACATTGGAACCGCCGGTGCCGTCGCTCTTCACCTTTCACATTGCCACGCCATGGCTGCACAAGCTGGCGGGCATCTCCGTCGAATCAGCAGAAGTCTCAATCCCCGGCACGGGCTTGCGCGAGCGGGGTGCGGTATTGGTGACTCATTCCGGGCTCAGTGGACCGGCAATCCTCCGTCTCTCCGCATGGGGCGCGCGAGAACTGCATGACTGCGGCTACCAATTCCCCCTTCACATGAACTGGCTGCCACACCTCGTCACCGAACAGATTGCTTCCGAGTTGAATGCGCGTCGTGAACAACAACCAGCCAGGCTCGTGGTCAATACACCCATCGCTCCCTTGTCCGCCCGTCTCTGGGAACAATTGGCTCTGGCGTCAGGCATCGACGCGGACACGCGCTGGTCGCGTCTCACGCGTGCGGCACAGCATCGACTGGTTCAACAGTTGACCCGTACGGAACTGGCCGTGACAGGCAAGAGCCTGAACAAAGAAGAGTTCGTTACCTGCGGTGGCGTTCGTCTGCGCGAAGTCGATTTCAAGACCATGGAAAGCCGGATTTGCCCGGGACTCTATTTCGCCGGCGAACTGCTCGACATCGACGGAATCACCGGCGGCTTCAATTTCCAGGCGGCATGGACCACGGGCTGGATTGCCGGCCAGGCGATGGCCCAAGAGCATGGTGGGGACTTGGAACGGGCGCGGTCGGTGAGTACAATCCGCCCGTGATCGAGCCCGAGTTGCTATTGACCGCGTACCGGCGCGGGATCTTTCCGATGGCCGTCGACAAGCGCGGCCGCATCGGCTGGTTTTCTCCCGACCCGCGCGCGGTCATTCCGCTCGACACCCGGTTCCACATCCCGCACGGCTTGCGGCGCGTGCTCAAACAAAAGAAATTCGAGATCACCTCCGACACGGATTTCGAGACGGTGATCCGCGAGTGCGGCAAGCGCCGGGAAGGCACGTGGATTTCCCCGGGGATCATCGACAGCTATTGCAACCTGCACCGTCTCGGCCACGCCCACAGCATCGAGACGCGGCTGGACGGCAAACTCGTCGGCGGCCTCTACGGCGTGGCCCTCGGCGGCGCGTTCTTCGGCGAGAGCATGTTTCATCGGGCCACCGACGCGTCGAAGGTGGCGCTGGTGGCGTTGGTCGAACGGCTGCGCGCCGGCGGGTTCGTGCTTCTCGACACGCAATGGACGGCGCCGCATTTGCAGCAATTCGGCACCTACGAAATCTCCCGTCGCGAATATCTCTGGCAACTCGAACAGGCGTTGAAGCTGGACCGCCGGTTCTAGGACGGCGTGCTCTGGCCCAGTTGCGTTGCGGTCCCGGAACCCGTAAAATGACCGAGGAAAGGATTGGATTGGATGAGCACGCTGCACGAAGCGGCTTCGAGCGGGCAGACGGATTTGTTGGAATCCCTGCTCGCGCAGAATGCGGACATCAACGGCCAGGACGGTCTGGGTTGGACGCCGTTGCATTGGGCTGCCGAGGCCGGTCGGGTCCGCATGGCCAAGCTGTTGATCGAGCACGGTGCGGATGTCAATGCGCGCGACAAGGCCGGTTCGACGCCGTTGCATCGCGCCGCCGGGATGGGGAACCAGGAGACCATGGAGTTGCTCGTGGCGCACGGCGCGAATGTGAACGTCCACAACAGCTTTCGTTGGGCCCCGTTGCATGCCGCATTGTTTTCCCAGCACGTCGAGGCGGCCAGGTGGCTGGTGGCGGCCGGCAGCGAACTGGATGTTTTCAGCGCCGCGGGTCTGGGCATGACGGAACGGGTGGCCGAAATGGTCAGGGCGCAGCCCAAGTTGGCGCGGGCCACGGACGGCTATCACGCGACGGCATTGCACTGGGCTGCGCGCAACGGCCACGGGGCGGTCGTGCAATTGCTGCTGGCGCACGGCGCGGACGTTGATGTGGCGAGCCTGTACGGTTCGACGCCGTTGCATCTGGCGGCGGAACACGGGCGGGAAGCGGTCACCCGTCTGCTGCTGTCGAAGGGGGCGGAGTTGGACCGGAAGGGACGGTATGGTTCCACGCCGTTGCATTGGGCGGCACGCAACGGCCACACCGACGTGGTGGAGTTGCTCGTGGCGCACAAGGCCGATGTCAATGCGGTGAACCAGCGGGGCTGGACGCCTCTTCATGTGGCGCTCAAGAACGGCCGCGCCGAGACGGCGGAACGTCTGCGGCACCACGGCGCGCACGAGTGAGAGGGATGGCCGTGTGAGGACAACGCGCGCTTGCACGCGGCGGAGTTGCGGGCCATCATGGTTGGCGGCATCGATGCCGCAAGCTTTATGAACGATATGGCCAAAGTCCTGGTGGTCGCCGGGCTTGCCTTGCTGGCCCTCGGCGGACTGTTCTGGTTGGGCGGCAAGTTGCCGTGGTTCGGACGGCTGCCCGGCGATATCCGCATCGAACGCGAGCACTTCAAATTCTACTTCCCGCTGGCCACGTGCCTGATCATCAGCATCCTGCTCACTCTGCTGTTTCGGCTGCTGGGGAAACGGTGAGAAGCGGCGATCATCACCCGCGCTGGCGCTGTCTCCCATGAGAACCTCCGCGTTTGATTACGTTCTGCCGCCGGAGTTGATTGCCCAACAACCGCTGCCCGACCGGACCGCCTCGCGCATGATGGTGGTGAACCGCGCGACCAGTGAGATTCGCCACGATGAATTCCGCCGCCTTGGCCAGTATCTTCATCCGGCAGATTTGCTGGTGCTCAACGACACAAAAGTCATTCCCGCGCGCATCTGGTCGCGGGAACCGGCGGTCGAGCTGTTGCTGGTCGAAAAAATCGGCGCCGGGCGGTGGACGGCGCTGGTCAAACCCGGCAAACGGGCGAAACCGGGCGCGACGCTGCGATTCGACGACGGTGTGACGGCGCTGGTCGAAGGCGAAACGGATTTCGGCGGGCGGACGTTGCGTTTCTCGGGCGACGTCGAGGCCTACATCGCCGCGCACGGGGCCG
>JBEKUF010000085.1:0-14909 GCA_049515295.1 Verrucomicrobiia bacterium
CGTCGCCGTCCACAAAGCCTGCAACCCCGCCGACCTCGCCGCCGCCAAATCGCAGGAAAATTTCAACGTCTACGCCTTCGCCCCCATCATCGGCCCGTTCTTCCAGCGTGACACCCTTCCCGCCACGCAGGCGTTCTTCCACCGCGTCCACAAAACCACTGAAGAAATCCAGAACGCCGCCAAAATCGCCTTCCACCGCACCCGACCCTACGTCCTCGACCACAGCCTTGCCGAAGACCAACCCGAAGACAGCTACAGCTACCCCAGCGCCCACTCCACCTCCAGCACCGTCTGCGCCCTCATTCTTGCCGACCTCTTTCCCGAAAAGCGCGACGAGATCCTCGCCCTCGGACGCACCATCGGCTGGCACCGCGTCCAGTACGGCAAACACTACCCCACCGACATCTATGCCGGCCGCGTCCTCGCCCAGGCCATCGTCCGCCAACTCAAAGGCAATCCCGCCTTCCAGCGCGACCTCGCCGCCGCCAAAACCGAACTCACCGCCGCCGCCCACGCCGCCTCTCAACCATCGCCCATCGCCCATTAACCATCACCGGTCCTCCTTTCCCGCTTTACATTTTCCCGATCCCTGCTATTCTTCGCCCAACAAGGAGGAATTTTTCGTATGAAACGTGGGGAAGGTAGCGCCGCTACCATCATGCCCGAATCCAAGAACGGGGCAACGCTTTCCGTCGTCGAACTGCCACCGCATCGCGAGGAAGTCGATTCCAAACTCGAACAGGCTCGCGACCATCTGCTCGCTCTCCGCCGTCAGCAGGAGGAACTCGAACGCCAGAAAAGCGAACTCGAGGAACTCCGCCGCCGTCAGGAAGAGTACAGCCGCGGCCGCGCCGAGATCACCGACAAACTCGCCCGCGGCCTGATCGCTCTCGACCATCAGCAGATCGAGTCCCAGCGGCTCGCCGAGTTGTGCGAGTCCACCATCGCCGCCTTCCGCGAGTACAGCGAGCAGATCGAGCAGATCAACGACGAGGACTGGAAGAGCGCCAACGTCCGCGAGGAATTGAGCAAAGCCCTCGCCACCATCGAAAGCGCCCGGCTCGAGTACAATCGCGCCCAGGCAAAACTCGATTGCCTCAACCCCGCCGCCGGTCAGTCCGTGGCGGACCTGCCGACCGACCAGAAGAAACAACTGCCCGCGTGGGATGAAATGGTCCGTTACGCCTGCATCGGCGCCGCGGCCTCGGCCCCACTCATCGTTGCCGGCACGATCTGGCTCATCATATTATTAATGACGGCGAAGCATTGACGCGGCACCCGGCCATGAAATCCCGTTCCAAACGCGGCGATCCGATTGACCGGGCCATCAGCGATCTCGACCACCAGATCGCCACCGTCCAGCGTCAACTCCGCGAGTTGTCCAATGACCCCGCGCGCCACGGTTGCCCCGACTCCGAGGTCGGGGCCGCCGCCTCGCCCGCGGAAAAGATCACCCGGTTTGTGAAGGGAATCCTGTCGCCATCCGGCGACTTTGCCGACTCGCCCCAGCGCGCCCGCCAGGACCTGTTCGACGTCGCCGCCGAACCCCTTAAGGAATTGGAAGCCGAACCCATCGCCTTTGCCCACAAACCCGAGCCCGACCTGTTTGCGACCGCGACCGCGTCCGCCACACACACCACGCCCACCACGAGCACCGTTGCCCTGGAAAGCGCCCAGGTCGTGCCGCCGCAGGAAAAACTCGCCCATTACCTTGGCGCCGGCAGCATCAAAAGTTACAAACCACTCAAGCGCGCCCAACGACAGCTCCGCAATCGCTTTTTTATGTGGCTCGGGCTATCCTTGGTCGCGCTATGGATCATCTGGTTCGTGATTCGTTGATTGTCCCGACGAAACTCGGCCCGTTTCGTGTCCAGTATTCCCCGCGCGGCATCTCCCGTGTCGAATTCCCGTCCGCTTGTAGCGACGGTCTGCGACCGCCGAAAACTGCCGCGCCACCACCTTTGTTCATCCGCAAATTCTCCAGCCGACTCCGGCGATACGCCGACGGCAAACCCGTCCGCTGGAGCGTTCCCCTTGACCTCTCGGCAGGCACAGCTTTCCAACAAGCCGTCTGGCGTGCCCTGAAGACGATCCCGCGCGGCGAAACGCGTTCCTACGGCTGGGTGGCGCAAAAAATCGGCCAGCCCAAAGCCTCGCGCGCGGTCGGAGCGGCCTGTGGCGCAAACCCCGTTCCGGTCATCGTCCCGTGCCATCGCGTTATCGCCAGCGACGGCTCCATCGGCGGATTCGGCGGCGGCCTGCCGTTGAAACGCCGGTTGCTGCAGATCGAAGGGGTGAGGTTTTGACACCATGTACGCCGTCCTCCAAACGTCCCTCGAACAATCCATCGACCGCGACACATTGGAAGAGGCGGTCGTGGCGACTGAGGAGTTGACCAAGCTTGATGTTCCTCGGTTGCAGAGGGAATTGTTCGGAATCGTCGCCGGCGATCTTTCTCAGGACGACGCTCTCGCGTTACAAGCCGCGCTGCAGGCCCGCAACGTCCGCACTGAGGTGGTTGACGAATCCGTCCTGCCAGTGCTCCCGTTGCCAAGACGCGTGCGTGCACTCAAGCTCGCGGAGGCAGGAATTGTTCTCGTCGATATATACGACCACGAGACTTCGCATGAATGGCAGCACATCGTGTTTGCTGCCGGCGGCGGCCTGTTACATCTCCGGAGTCTCCAGGATCAAAAGCTGGAAACAGTCTACGTCCCGGGCGGGCGCGGGGGGGCTTCCGATGTCAGAGCCGTGGTTGTCACCAACCACCACTTCGAAAACCTGCCCGAGTTTCGCCTGGAGTTGTTCCTGCCAGTGGAATCCCCGCGCGTGCAATGGGTGCTCACAAAAGATTCGGTAATCACAGTCGATGACGCGCATCTTCGCCTTCGCGACCACGACCAGCTTGTATCCCTTCTGGGTACGCTGGGAAATGCTCTGTCGCCCGAACAGGTCAACCTCGGCATCAAGACAGCCATCAACGGCGGTGAGTTCATTTATCCCAGCGTCCACGCCTTCGAGGAAGAAATCATCTGGTCGCTGTATCAGTTGATGCGTAGCAACACATGAACATCATCACCCTTACCACCGATTTTGGCGCGCGCGACTGGTTTGTCGGCGGCATGAAAGGCGCAATTCTCAGTGTCCATCCACAGACCGTCATCATCGACATCACCCACGAGATTCCCCCCGGCGACATCCGCGCGGGCGCGTTCGCCTTGATGGCCAGTTGCCGCTGTTTCCCCCGCAATACTGTGCACGTCGCCGTCGTCGACCCCGGCGTGGGCAGCGCTCGCGCCGCCATCGTCGTCCGAACATCCGACTATTACTTCGTCGGCCCCGACAATGGCGTGCTCTCGTGGGCGTTGGCGAAGGAAGAGGTCCTCGAAACCTGGCAGGTGGAAAACGAAGCCTACTTTCGCCAGCCCGTCAGCCGCTCGTTTCAGGGACGCGACATCTTCGCCCCGGTCGCCGCGCATCTGACGCAACGCGTCCTGACGAGTTCGCTCGGTCGCCAGTTGAAGGACTACACCCGGCTCGATTGGCCCAAACCGCAAGTGATCGGCGGATTGCTCCGCGGCGAAATCGTCTACATCGACTGCTTCGGCAACGCCATCTCGAACATCGAATCACCCGCCAAGACCGCCACCAAAGTCCGTGTCCCCGGCAAGGTCGAGTGCGACATCAAGAAGTTCTATCAGGAAGTCCCCACCGGTCAGCCCCTCGCCATCCTCGGTTCCGCCGGCTACCTCGAACTCTCCGTCAACGGCGCCAACGCCGCCCAACAATACGGCCTGAAGATCGCCGACATCGTCGACGTTTCGTAACCGGGCCTTCGCCACGGTACGCGCCAGATTGTGTTTGCCGCACCACGCTGAATCTGCGATAAACCACCGCTCTGGGAGGGCGGCGTTTTGCTGAATCTGCGCTACGATTTCAATAATCTGATGGCTGAGCGTGTCGGCGAGCACGGTGTCACCGACGCCGAACTCAAGGCGCTCGGCCCGAAGCTCGTCGCCGCCGCGGACGCGGTCGAGAAAGCCACGCTCGGCTTCCGCAAGCTGCCCTACGACACGAAGCTCGCCGATGAAGTTGCTGTCCTCGCCAGGGAAATCCGCGACCGCTGCGATAATTTCGTCGTGGTCGGCATCGGCGGGTCGGCTCTTGGCAATCTCGCGCTCCACAGCGCGCTCAATCATCCCGAGTACAATCATCTTATCCGGCCGCCGCGACGCGGCCCGCGATTGTTCGTGCCCGACAACGTCGATCCCGACCGCATCGCCGCCTTGCTCGACGCCATCGATCTGGAGAACACGGTGTTCAACGTAATCAGCAAGTCCGGCGGCACCGCTGAAACCATGAGCGAGTTCCTCGTGTTCCGCGAGGCGCTCATCCGGAAACTCGGTCCCGAGCGTCACGTCGAACACATTGTCATCACCACCGATCCGCACCAGGGCGAACTCCGCGAGATCGTGAAACATTTCGGCTACGCGTCGTTGCCGATTCCTCCCGATGTGGGCGGGCGGTTCTCCGTGCTCAGCGCCGTCGGCCTGCTCAGTGCCGCCGTCACGGGCATCGATATTCACAAACTCCTGCGCGGCGCGGCAGAAATGGATGCGCGTTGCCAGAAATCGAAGAAGCTCTGGGAAAACCCGGCCCTGACGGGCGCGGCGCTGCACTATCTGATGGACAAGGCCAAGGGGAAGAACATCCAGGTGATGATGCCCTACTCGCACGCGTTGCGGGACGTGGCCGATTGGTTCCGTCAACTGTGGGCCGAGAGCCTCGGCAAGCGCACTGATCGCGCGGGCCGGCGAGCGCACACGGGCCAGACGCCCGAGAAGGCGCTGGGCGTCACCGACCAACATTCGGTCATGCAACTTTACGTCGAGGGACCGTTCGACAAGGTCGTGATGTTCCTGACGGTGGACGAATTTCGCGCGACCGTCCCGATTCCGCCGGCCTTCCCGGACTTTAGCGCGGTGAACTATCTTGGCGGACACACGCTCAACGAACTGATGCACGCCGAGCAGCGGTCGACCGAGTTGGCCCTCACGCAAAGCGGCAAACCGAACTGCGCGATTCGCCTCCCACACGTGGATGAGGAAACGGTTGCCGCGTTGCTCTTTCTCCTCGAAATGCAGACCGCCTATGCCGGCGAGTTGTATAACATCGACGCCTTCAACCAGCCGGGCGTCGACCTGGGCAAGAATTTCACGTATGGCCTGATGGGCCGTAATGGGTTCGAGGCCAGCCGCCGCGACGTCGAGCAGGCCGGCCAGCCGAACGCCAAGTGGGTGGTGGCCGCGTGGGCGGCTCCGAGGTGCTGAGAATCTTTCGCGACACACGGGCGCGGATGGGTGGATCGGTGAGATGAAAAAGTTGATTTTGGCGTACGATGCGAAAGTCTGCTAAGATTCCGGTGAGCGATACGAGAGATTTGCATGGTTAGCTGGATATTAAAGAAATTTCTGGGTTCGAAGAACCAGCGCGAGGTGAAGCGGCTCTGGCCGATTGTTCATCGGGTCAACGAATTTGAGGCCGAGTATCAGAAACTTACCGATGAACAGCTCCGTGCCAAGACCGATGAGTTTCGCAAACGGATCGCCGCAGGAACGTCGCTCGACGACCTCCTGCCGGAGGCATTCGCGGCGGTGAAGAACACCTGCCGTCGTCTTCTCGGCAAGGAATGGGTTGTTCGCGGCCAGCCGTACAAATGGGACATGGTCCCGTTTGACGTGCAGATCCTCGGCGGCATCGCGTTACATCGGGGGCGGATCGCGGAAATGGCCACGGGCGAAGGCAAGACGTTGGTCGCCACCATGCCGCTGT
Organism: Verrucomicrobiia bacterium; assembly: GCA_049515295.1. Taxonomy (GTDB): domain Bacteria; phylum Verrucomicrobiota; class Verrucomicrobiia; order Palsa-1439; family Palsa-1439; genus Palsa-1439. Next base: position 5,833 of record JBEKUF010000085.1, read on the forward strand.
ATTTGAACGCGCTCGCCGGCAACGTCCACCTCGTGACCGTGAACGACTACCTGGCCGCGCGCGATGCGGAGTGGATGGGGGAAGTGTACAAATTTCTCGGCCTGACGGTCGGTTGCATCCAGCACGACCAGCCGCCGCCGTTGCGCCGCGCGCAATATGCCTGCGACCTCACCTACGGCACAAATGCCGAGTTCGGCTTCGATTATCTGCGGGACAATGGCATGGCCACGAGCCTGGAAACGCAGGTGCAACGCGGCTATTTCTACGCCATCGTCGACGAAGTCGACTCGATTCTGATCGACGAAGCCCGCACGCCGCTGATCATCAGTGGGCCGGCTACCGTGTCGACGCACGCATACGACAAATACAAGCCGCAGGTCGCCGAACTGGTTCGCGCGCAGACCATGCTCTGCAATCGGCTGGTGAGCGACGCCAAGCAGTTGCTTGAAGGCCGTACCGACGACGGCAAGACCAACGACGATCTCAACCGCCAGGCCAATGCCGGCCGTTTGTTGTACGAGGTCAAGCTCGGGACGCCGAAAAACAAGCAGTTGCAGAAAATGATGGAAGAGCCGGAGATCCGCCAACTGGTGGACCAGGCGGAATTGGAGGTGCTGAAGGACTCGACCAAGAAGGACATGCTCAGCCTGAAAGAGGAACTGTTCTTCACCATCGACGAGAAACAGCACGACGCCGACCTGACGGAGAAAGGCCGCAAGTTCCTCAATCCAAACGATCCCGACGCCTTCGTCATTCCCGACCTGGTCATGGCGTTGCAGGAGGTCGACGCCCGGCAAGTGGCGGAGGGGGAGCGAGAAAAAGAAAAGCAGCGTATTCAACAGGCTTTTGACGAGCGGAGCGAGAAGATCCACAATATTTCGCAGTTGCTGCGCGCCTACTGCCTGTTCGAGAAAGACGTCGAATACGTCGTCCAGGAAAACAAGGTAATGATCGTCGACGAGTTCACGGGCCGTCTGATGCCGGGCCGACGTTGGAGCGACGGCTTGCACCAGGCGGTCGAGGCGAAGGAGGGCGTGGCCATCGAGCGCGAAACCCAGACGCTGGCCACGATCACCATCCAGAATTATTTCCGGCTCTACAAGAAACTCGCCGGCATGACCGGCACCGCGGAGACCGAGGCGACCGAATTCGAGAACATCTACAAGCTCGGCGTCATCGTGGTGCCGACCAACAAGCCCTGCGTCCGCAAGGACGAACACGATGTCATCTACAAGACGCGCCGCGAGAAATACAACGCCATCATCAACGAGATCGTCGAGCGGCATCGCAAAGGGCAGCCGGTGCTCGTCGGCACGGTGAGCGTCGAGGCCAGTGAAGTGCTCTCGCGCATGTTGGGCCGCCAGCGAATTCCCCACAACGTTCTCAACGCGAAATACCACCAGCGCGAGGCCGAGATCATCGCCCGCGCGGGCCAGCGCGGTTCCGTGACCATCGCCACCAACATGGCGGGCCGCGGCACCGACATCAAGCTGGGCGACGGTGTGCCCGAAGTGGGCGGACTGCACGTCACCGGCAGCGAACGCCACGAAGCCCGGCGCATCGACCGCCAGCTCCGCGGACGCTGCGCGCGCCAGGGCGACCCGGGCAGCAGCCGGTTTTACGTGTCGCTGGAAGACGATTTGATGCGGCTGTTTGGCGGCGGGCGAATCGGTACGGTCATGGAAAAGCTCGGGATGAAGGAGGGCGAGGCGCTGGAGCATAGCTGGCTGAATCGGTCCATCGAAACCGCCCAGCGCCGCGTCGAGGAACACCATTTCTCGATCCGCAAACGGACGTTGGAATTTGACGACGTGATGAACAAGCAGCGCGAGGTGCTCTACGGCTTTCGGAATGACATTATCCACACTGAGGACCCGCGGGAGGCGATTTTCGACATCATCGAGGAGGTCGTCGAGGCCCGGGTCATCGAGTATTGCCCGGAAGGCAAGTCCGTCGATGAATGGGAACTGGACGCGCTCCTGCGGTGGACGAACCAGGCCTTCCCCATCGGCCTGCGGAGAGAGCAGATGGACGGCAAGACCGCCGCGGAATTGCGGGATGTCATCCTCGAGAAAGTCAAACGCGCCTACGACGCCAAGGCGGCCAACGAGAATCCCGACGCGCTCAAGGCCATCGAACGGCTCATCGTTCTGAACGCGCTGGACCGTCTCTGGCAGGAACACCTGTACAACATGGACCAACTCCGCGACGGCATCGGTCTGCGGGCCTACGGCCAAAAGGATCCGTTGGTCGAATACAAGACGGAAGCGTTCGCCATGTTCGACGAGATGCAGGACAACGTGAAGAACGAGATCGCCAACAACGTCTTTCGCTCCGCCAGTTCGCTGGCGGCCTTCGAAAATTTCTTGCGGGCGCTGCCGCAGCAACTCATCGGACCGGACTTGTCCACGGGGTCGGCCTATCAGCGACCGCCTCCGTCCGGCCAACAAGCCGCACCGCCGCAGGGCGGTGGGCAGGACGTCGTTGAGGAAGCCATCGAGAAAGCGACGGCGCCGGTTCGTCGTGATGTCCCGAAAGTGGGCCGCAACGAGCCCTGCCCTTGCGGAAGCGGCAGGAAATACAAGAACTGCTGCGGTAGGAACTCCTGAACCATCGATATCCAGGACTCAACGCCACATCTTCGATTGCACTCCGAGCCTGGGTGCCGGGGAAGGGTTGACCGTTGAACCTCGGAACTCCTAACCGTCGCATCATTTTGGGCCGCTGGCTATTGCCCGTCATCACCGGTGTGTCGATGGCGTGGGCGTTTCCCCCGTTCAACATCGGCCAGATGGCGTGGCTCTCGCTGGTGCCGCTGCTATTCGCCGTCGAGAATTGCCCGCGGGGCGAAGCGTTCCGACGCGGCTACATCGCCGGGCTGACCTTCTTCGGAATGACAACCTGGTGGGTGGTTCACGTCAGCGTGCCCGGTGCCATTGCGCTCATCGCGTTTCTGGCCCTGTACTTCGGCGCGGCCGCCGCGATCTTTGCGGTCGTCAGCACTCGCATCGCCGCAGCCGGCACGACATCCGCGGGCGGGTATAGCGACTCGATCATCCCCAATTTGGTCGCGGCCCTGGTTGGTTCGGCCGGCTGGACAACGCTCGAGTGGGTGCGCGGATGGTTTCTGATGGGCGGGTTCCCGTGGAACTTTCTCGGCGTCAGCCAATGGCAGGCGGGCCCGCTCATCCAATTCGCCAGCGTGACCGGCGTCTACGGCGTGTCCGCGCTGCTGTGCTTCGTGAACTACGCTTTCTATTTTACCATCCGCCGGTTCGTCCGCCACATCGGCCAAGCGGCCCCGATGCGCCGCTTGATCTGGGAGTTTTACCTCGCGATGCTGCTGGTGTGTCTGGCGTTCCTGCATGGGGTCGGGGAAATCAAGTCGGGTCAGGAACCGAAGACCCGGACGCTGCGGTTGGCGCTCGTACAGCCGGACATTCCACAGTCGCTAAAATTCGAGCCCGGCGAAAAGGAACTGATTCTCAGCCGACTGGACGATCTCACGGATGTATTGTTGGCCGGCCACCCGGATTTGATCATCTGGCCGGAAACCGCCATGCCCTGGGCGGTCCAATATGACAAGGAATCGGTTGAACTAATCACCAATATCCTCGCGAGATCGCAAGCGCATCTCCTCACCGGTTTTTTTGACGACCGCAGCCCCAGGACGTACAACGCCGCGATCCTGTTCACTCCACAGCCGGGCGTCTCGGCCGTCTATCGCAAGATTCACCTCGTGCCATTCGGCGAATATGTCCCGCTACGATCGATGTGGGCGCCGTTGTTGAAGATGGTCGGGCCGAAGGACTATAACGTGGACGATTTCTTCAACATGAGCAGCGGCGAAGACTACACAGTCTTCGAAGCAGGCGGATTTCGTTTTAGTGCCGTCATCTGCTACGAGGACACGGTGCCGGGTTTGTATCGGAACTTTGTCCAGCACGACGTCGATTTCATGGTCAACCTCACCAACGATGCTTGGTTCAAGACATCGCCCGAGTTGGAAATGCATCTCGCCAACGCTGTCTTCCGTGCCGTGGAAAGCCGCCGCCCCCTGGTGCGCGCCACGAACAATGGCGTCACCTGCGTTGTCGGCGAACACGGCTTCATCCGCTCGCGGTGCCTTCCGTTTGTGCCAGGCAGCCTGAGTTGCGAATTGTCGTTACCCGCCGATCACTCCCAAACGCTCTATACTCGCCACGGAGATGTGTTCGTAGCGGTATGCGCGGCCATCGCCGCGCTTGGAATCGGGCTTGCCGCATTTCGCGGCAATCGGCTAGAGTCCCGCGCATGACGTGGCTCATATTCGCCGGGGGCGCGGTCGCTTCCTATCTTATCGGCTCGATCCCCACGGGTTTTCTGTGGGCAAGAGCGCGCGGCATCGATATCCGCAAGGTCGGCAGCGGCAATATCGGCGCAACGAATGTGATGCGCACGCTGGGGAAGGGGCCGGGAATCGTGGTCCTGATCATCGACGCCCTGAAGGGCTTCCTGCCCGTCTGGATTGCGCCGCTCGTGTTTTCGAATGTCGACCGTCTGTGGTTGCAGATTACCTGCTGCGTGTTCGTCATCGCGGGGCACAACTGGACATGCTGGCTGAAGTTCAAAGGCGGCAAAGGTGTCGCGACGAGCGCGGGCGCGCTGCTGGCGTTTCTGCCGCTGCCGATGCTGTGCGGCCTTGGCGTGTGGCTCGTCGTGTTCGGCATCTGGCGATATGTGTCTCTGGCATCGATCAGCGCGGCGGTGGTCGTACCGGTCGCGACGTGGTTTTTGCAAAGTGACCCGAGGCTTTTCATGTTCACGGTGGTCGTGTGTGCGGTGGTCATTTACAAACACAGGTCGAATATCCAACGGCTGCTGTCGGGAACGGAAAACCGAATCGGCAAACCGAAATCCGCGAGTGGCGGAGGGGCGGTGGCATGAACGTCGCGGTCATCGGCACGGGCGGGTGGGGGACATCTCTCGCCGTGTTGCTGCATGGGAATGGCCACCCGGTAGCGCTCTGGGGACGCCTCCCCGAAGAAGTCGATCCGATACTGGCGGCGAGCGAGAACAAGGCCTTTCTGCCCGGGGTGAAGATCCCCAAAGAAATCGTGGTAACACTCGACGCAGCATCGGCCCTGCGCGGTGCCGAGTTGGTGGTACTGGCCGTTCCCTCGCATGGGATGCGACCCATTTGCGAACAGCTCAAACCATTTCTACCGTCCGGTCTGCCGTTGATCAGCGTCGCCAAAGGGATCGAGAACGAGACCGGGGCGCGCATGAGCGAAGTCATCGCCGATGTGCTCCACACGGATTGCATCATGGTCCTCTCGGGCCCGAGCCACGCCGAGGAAGTCGGACGCGGCATCCCCACGGCGGTGGTTGTGGCCGCCAAGGATCCAGCGCTGGCGACGACCGCCCAACAGGTCTTCATGAATGAGCGCTTCCGTGTGTACACGCACGACGACGTCATTGGCGTCGAGCTGGGCGGCGCGCTCAAGAACGTCATCGCCATTGCTGCGGGGGCCTGTGACGGAATTGGCTTTGGCGACAACACGAAAGCCGCGCTGTGCACGCGCGGATTGGCGGAGATGACCCGGCTCGGCGTGGCATCGGGGGCGCGCCGCGAAACATTTTTCGGACTGAGCGGCGTGGGCGACCTGATCGTGACGGCCTTTAGCCGCCACAGCCGCAACCGCGGGTTCGGCGAACGGCTCGGCCGGGGAGAGCCGCCCCAACAGATTGCCGCGAGCACGCAAATGGTCGCCGAAGGCGTCAAGACGGCCAAATCAGCCTGGCAGGTGGCACGCCGCTTGCAGGTGGATGTGCCGATTACTTCACAGGTGTACGCGATTCTTTACGAGGGTAAGGCCACCAAACAGGCCGTACGAGATCTGATGACGCGGGAAGCCAAGCCGGAATTCGGTTGCTGACGAGGTGGGCCGGGCGAACAAACGGGCCCACCACACGGTCAAACTGGGTGGAACATTTCTCCATGGAGCGTGTCATACAAGCGGACGCGGAGAAGACAGCCGGCGACCAAGAGTTGCTGGGACGCTGCCGGGCTGGCGATGAAACGGCGTTCGATGATCTGGTGCGACGCCACCAGCAACGGGCGTTTAATGTCGCCTTTCAGATACTCCGCGACCGGGAAGACGCCGCCGAGGTGGCCCAGGACGCATTTGTGAGGATTTATCGGAGCGTGAGTGATTTTCGTGGGGAATGCGAGTTCACCACCTGGTTGCATCAAATCGTGCTGAACCTCGCCCGCAACAAGCATCGCTGGTGGAAACGGCGCGGCCGCCAATCTAGCGTGTCTCTGGATACGCCGGTGGAGATGGCCGATGGCGAAGCGCCAATGCAGATGGCGGCCAGCGGCGATGCGCCGGACATGCAGACGGTGAAAGCCGAGTTCGTGGAACGGCTCAGCCGCAAGATGGAGGAATTACCCCGCAAATTCCGTGAAGTGCTGGTCCTCCGCAACGTCGAAGGCCTCAGCTATGAGCAAATCGCCCTGGTGCTCGATTGTTCCCTCGGCACGGTGAAATCGCGAATCGCCCGGGCGCGGGAAGCGTTGCGGGAAAATATGCAGGACGAAACATGAAGGCGAACGGATGAAAGACTGCGACGTCATCCAGCCGGAATTGTCGGCCTATGTGGACGGAGAGTTGACTCCGCCCCAACGAGAACTGATTGAGGCGCATCTGGCGTCGTGTCCGCGGTGTCAACAGGTGCTCGCCCAACTGAAGACCATGGCGGCGGGAGTGGCCGCATTGCCGAAGCTGCAACCGGCGCCGCAGTTCCTCGCTCAGGTGCGCGGCAAAATCAGCCGCGGCGACGACCCCGAGGCGCTCACGTGGTTCGACCATCTGTTTCGTCCGTTCTTGCTGAAGGTTCCGATGGAAGTGGCGGCACTCGTCGCGATCGCCCTGCTGGTGATCCAGTTTCGGCAGCCTCCGCCCGCCGAGACCGTCGGTAGCGACCAGGTGGCCCAAGAGGAGAACTCCGGGAACCAGCAGTCGCTCCCGATGGAGACCAGAACGGAAGCCGACCACAGTGCGCCGTCGGAATCAGCGTCCGTTTCTCCGCTGTTACCGCCAACAGCAGCCCCGGAGAGCGAGGTGGCCGCCGCTCCCACGGGTGAGTCCATGCCGTCACCAGAAGCACAGCCGACGACCGAGAATGCAGCCGGCTCGTCGGAGAATGTTGCGTCCGAATCCGTGTCCGGAAACGGCCAATCAGTTGGCCAGCAGGCCAAATCTGCCACGGCGGTCGGTGGGCGCAACATCAAGTTCACCTCGGGAACAAAACGGAAAGTGGCTGCGAGTAATGCGGGGACGAATCGCCCCGCGATCACGCCGACTCCATCGGCCGCCGAAGTTTCCTTGTTGGCGCGAAATGCCGGAATTGACCCCTCGAAGGTCGGCGGAGTCGTTGTGGTTCAGTCGCGGAACCCCCATGACGTACAAGGTCGGGCCGAGGAGCTGGCGGCCCGATGCAACGGAAAGGTCGTTTCGGTTTCACCATCGATGGAATCGACCGGGCAAATCTTCTTCGTGGAAGTGCCGCGGGAATATGCGGCCTCGTTCAAATTGGACCTGCAGCAGAATGCGGTCCCCTCGGCGCTGTCCACGAACCGAATGGTCGCCGCGGTTGCGGCCATCACCACCAATGCCGGACTGTTGTCGGCAACCTCGACGGCCCGGGTAATCGGTGTCCTCACCGGTGGAGTAAATACGAACGCTGTCTTCAACGGTCCCGCTCAACTCTCGCTGGCCAACAATCCTCAGGCACGGGCGGTCGCGACGACGGTATTGGAGATCTTCGTGGTGCCACCGCCCAGCCTCACCTTGACGAATCCAACGCCGACCGCGACTACAGCGACGCCGGCACATTAGTGCTCAGTCAAACTTCCGTTGACGGGTAAGGGAGCGCAATGCGGGTGGATTGGGCCCATGCAAAACCCGTTTTGCGTCGGTTGGAGGAAATTACGAAGGAAGAGTTCGAGCAGGCCAAAGCGGCCGGAGATACGTGCCTGGTTGCAACAGGGTTGGCTAAATCAGTAAACACTGGCCCCGACTTCGGAAGTCGGGGCTGGTCACGCGTGGCAAGCTCGGATAAACTCGTGGACTGTTGAAACTGGGTCCGTTCATCCCCGTATTGATCATCGCCGTTGGCGTTTGGGCGTATCACGACAGCTTTCAGGGGCCATTCATTTTTGACGACGTGCCTTCCATCCTTGATAACCCGCACATCCGTCATTTGTGGCCTCTCCGCGAAGCCATGTCTGCGCCCCTGGATCGCACGGTCACTGGGCGCCCGGTGGTTTGTCTGACCCTGGCCCTGAACTACGCGCTGGGCGGGTTGAATGTGTGGGGCTACCACGCATTCAATCTGACGGTGCATCTGTTGGCCGCGCTGGTGCTGTTTGGGATTCTCCGGCGTACGTTTGAGGGGGCGAAACTTCGCGACCGATTCGGCACCGCAGCCGTCTGGCTGGCGGCGGCGATCGCACTGATTTGGGAGGTGCATCCTCTGCAAACGGAAAGCGTCACCTACATTGTCCAGCGCACCGAATCGCTGATGGGCCTCTTCCTGCTGCTGACGTTGTACTGTACGCTGCGCGGTTCCCGGTCCTCGCGCGCGCGGGTGTGGTATCTGGCCGCCGTGGTTTCGTGCGCCCTGGGCACGGGGAGCAAGGAGGTCATGGTGGGTGCTCCACTGATCGTGTTGCTCTACGACCGCGTGTTTCTGGCGGCGTCGTTTCGCCAGTTGTGGCAACGGCGCGTCGGCTTGTACGTGGGCCTGGCCGCGACCTGGATCATACTGGCGGTATTGGTGGCGAGAACCCCTCGCAGCGCGACGGGGTTTGGGATTGAAGGTCCGACGTCATGGGACTATCTGAAGACGGAGGCAGGCGTGATCGTTTACTATCTACGGCTTTGCTTCTGGCCCCGCCCGCTGGTGATCGATTATTTCGACTGGCCGATTACCTTGTCGCTGAAAGACGGGCTTGCATCGGGTGTGGTCGTGATTGGCCTGCTTGGCGCAACGGTGTGGGCATTCCGCCGCCAACCGTGGTTGGGGTTTTT
>JBEKUF010000086.1:0-14552 GCA_049515295.1 Verrucomicrobiia bacterium
GATGGGGCAGGCGGCGTGCGATTTGGCGGATTTTTCCATCCTTACGACCGACAATCCGCGCACGGAGGATCCGCGCGAGATTCTGAAGCAGGTGGAAGAAGGCTTCGCGCCAACGAGGGGCAACCGTCACCAGGTGATCGAAGATCGTCGTGAAGCCATCGAGCGCGCGCTGGATATTGCGCGTCCCGGCGATGCGGTGGTGATCGCAGGCAAGGGACACGAAACCTACCAGGAATTTGCGGACATGGTCGTGCCGTTCCACGACCGTCAGGTGGTCGAAGAATACTTTCAACTGAATGGAACACGGTGGAAACCTTGCGTCTAGAACAATTGGCTGAGCTTTGCGAAGCCCGGCTGATCCGCGGCGAGCCGGGACGGCTGGTCGGACGGGTCAGCATTGACTCGCGCGCGCTGGGCCGGGGCGACTGTTTTGTCGCGCTGCGCGGCCCGCGTTTTGACGGACATGCATTTGTGACCGATGTGGCCCGTTTGGGGGCATCGGCGGCGGTAGTCTCGGATCCTACCCGTGCAATGAACTCGCCTAGTGCCTTGGCGCTTCTCCAAGTGCAAGACACCCTCACCGCATTGCACAAACTCGCAACGAACTACCGCCGTCTGATGCCCCCAACGACCCGCCTCATCGCCGTCACTGGATCGAGCGGGAAGACGACCACCAAGCAACTCATCGCCTCGGTGCTTGGGGAGCGTTTTAATGTAGTGGAATCGTCCGGCAATAACAACAACCACATTGGCGTGCCGCTCAACCTCTTACGATTGGATCCGGCGCACGATTATGGCGTGTTCGAACTGGGTACGAACCATCTTGGCGAGATCGCGGCATTGGCTGAGATGGTCAAGCCGGACATTGGTGTCATCACCAACATCGGCTTGGGGCATGTCGAGTTCTTCGGGGACGAAGCCGGTGTGGCCCGCGAGAAGGGATCGCTTCTTGCGGTCTTGCCGCGCAACGGCGACGGCTTGGCGGTGATCAATGCCGACGATAAGTGGTGCCACGAGTTGCGGGCGTGGACGAACGCCACGGTGGTGACGGTTGGGATCGATAATTTCGCGGACGTCCGCGCCAGTGAAATCAAGATTAACGGAGATGTGAAGTTCCGTCTCAATATCGCCAAGAAGCGGGAGGACGTGATCGTCCGTCTCAAGACGCTTGGTCGACATCAGATATACAACGCGCTGCAAGCGGCGGCCGTCGGATATTTTGCGGGGCTGGACCTTGATGAGATTCGCGTAGGCTTGGAAAACGCATCGTTCCCTCCCATGCGGATGGAGATTGTTTCGATCAATGGTGTACGGTTTGTGAATGATTGCTACAACGCGAACGTGGTGTCCATGAAGGCCGCATTGCAGATGATTCGCGAGACACCGTGCCCGGGACGGAAGATTGCCGTACTCGGCGACATGCTGGAACTTGGCGAATGGACGCAGTCGGCGCACGGCGACGTGGGAGCGATGGCAGCGAACTGCGGTCTGGCGTTGCTCATCACCGTTGGCCAGTCGGCCCGGTTGATCGCGCAGGCGGCGGTCGAGGCCGGCATGGAGACCCACCGCGTCCTGCCGTTGGCGACGACGACGGAGGCGGGGGAGACGGTCCGCACGCTGGTGCAGGAAGGTGATTTTGTGTTGGTCAAAGGTTCGAGACGGTTACAGTTGGAACGAATCGTGGAGGAATATCGAAGCCACATAGTCGCGCCTCTATGAGGCGCAAAACAGTCGTGTGTGGGGACTACGCCGACCCAAGGCGCAGAAATGTGGTGTGAGGAAGTGAAGGACCGAGGAGGAGATGTTTTACTATCTGAGCGAGTATACGGACTGGTTCTCGCCGTTGCGGGTGTTTCAATATGTGACCTTCCGCGCGGTGTTTGCCGCCCTCACGGCGCTGTTGATGTGCGTCTTGGTGGGACCGTGGCTCATTCGCCGACTCGTGGAGATGAAATTCCAGCAGCCGATCCGCGGCGAGGACGATTTGAGGGAACTCGCTCAAACCCACGGGAAGAAAGCCTGTCCGACGATGGGCGGCATCCTCATCATCTGGGCCGTCGTGGATTCCGTCCTGCTGTGGGCGCGTCCGACCAACCAACTCGTGTTGATCTGTCTTGTGGCCTTGATCTGGCTGGGGGGCGTCGGTTTCCTCGACGATTGGGCAAAGGTGCAGGAGAAGAAATCCGGCGGGATGCGGGCGAAGACGAAGTTTCTCTTTCAAATCGGGCTGGGATTGTTTGTGGGGATCTTGCTGCTGACCGATCCGCTGCTCGGCGAAACCGCGAAGAAATTGATGGTGCCCTTCGTGAAGGGTCCGTTGATCGCGGACATGGGATGGTGGGCGTTGCTGCCGGTGGTGGTGGTGATCGTCAGCTCGTCGAACGCCGTGAACCTGACGGATGGCCTCGACGGTCTGGCGACGGGGTGCACACTGACGGTGGCGTTGACGTACGCCGTGATGTGTTACGCGGCCGGCAATTTCAGATTCGCCAGCTACCTGCAAGTGCCGTTCGTGTCCGGGGCCGGCGAACTGACGGTGGTGTGCGCCGCGCTTATCGGCGCGAGCCTGGGATTTTTGTGGTTCAACTGCCATCCCGCGCAGGTGTTTATGGGCGACACCGGCTCGCTGGCGATTGGCGGGCTGATTGGCGCGATCGCCGTGATGATCAAGCAGGAACTGGTGCTGATCATCGTGGGGGGAATCTTCGCAATGGAGGCCGCCTCGGTGATTCTGCAGGTCGCCAGCTTCAAACTTCGCGGCAAGCGGATTTTTGCGATGGCGCCGCTGCATCATCATTTCGAGTTGCGGGGCTGGTCGGAGACCAAGGTAACCACACGATTTTGGGTGTTGTCGGTAATCTTTGCGTTGCTGGGATTGGCAACGCTGAAATTGAGGTAATTGAGACATGCAGACGATGGAATTGAGGGGTAAGGACGTGGTCGTTCTGGGGCTGGGCCGTAGCGGCATGGCGGCGGCATCCTTGTTGCGTCGTGACGGCGCGCGCGTGGTGGTGCGGGATGAATCGGCAGGAGATCAGTTGCAAGAGCGGGCGATGCGGTTGCGCCGACTGGGTGTGCGGGTGGAACTGGGCAACCAGTTCGACCATTCGACACGGTTTGATCTCGCGGTGGTCAGTCCGGGTATCGGGCCCGAACGACCGATTGTGCGGGAGATGCTGACGCGGAATACGCCACTGCTGAGCGAGCTGGAACTGGCGTACCGCTTTTGCCTGTGCCCGATCATCGCGATCACGGGCACAAATGGGAAGACGACGACGACGGAATTGATCGCCGCGATGCTGGCGGGTTGCGGCAAACGCACCACGGCTGCGGGCAATATCGGAAATGCGTTTTCCGATGCGGTGGAAGCCAGCGCGGGGTTGGACGCGGTGGTGCTCGAAGTCAGCTCGTTCCAGTTGGAGAAGATCGAGCAGTTTCGCGCGAGCATCGCGGTGTTGTTGAACATCACGCCCGACCACCTCGACCGGTACGAGTCGATGGACGCCTATGCGGCGGCGAAATCCTTCATTTTCATGAACCAACGGACGGAAGACGCGGCGGTCGTCAGTGTCGAGACGCTGCAAACACTGCGGCGCATGGGCATCGCGATCAAGGCGCGCCCCATCACCTTCAGCGCCTATAACCGCGAAGCGGACATCTGGCTCGACTGGTTCGACAACGAAACGATTTGGTGTCGGCTGCCGGAATGCCGCGGGATCCTGCTGAAGATGAGCGAGACGAACCTGCGCGGCGTACACAATGCCGAGAATGTATTGGCGACGCTCGCGACCGGACTGGCGATGGGGCTGCCCGTGTCACGGATGCGCGAGGCGATTTGCTCGTACTGTCCGCAGCCGCACCGGTGTGAATTCGTGGCCGAAGTTGGTGGAGTGAGGTACATCAACGATTCGAAGGCGACCAATGTCGATGCCGTTGAGAAGGCGCTGCGTTCCCTGCCGGGACGCTGCGTGCTGATCGCGGGTGGTCGCGACAAGGGGTTGGATTTCACGTCTCTGAAGGAGGTGGTTGCCGACAAGGTCAAGCTGGCAGTGCTAATCGGCGAGGCGCAGGGGAAGATGTGGCGCGCCTGGTCCAAAGTAGCGCCGTGCGTACGCGCTTCTTCCATGGAAGAAGCCGTCCGTCTGGCGGCCAGTCATGCCAGCCGTGGCGACACGGTGCTGCTGTCGCCAGCATGCGCCAGCTTTGACATGTTTGAGAATTATGAACATCGCGGTGAGGAGTTCAAGCGGCACGTGTTCAATCTGTCGTGAAGTGATGGAACCGGATTTGCAGAACAACGATCGATCAAAACAACAATACCGAAACGAAAGGAACCAATGAAGGTCTCGAAAGTCGTACTCATCGTCGTAGCGTTACACGTCCTGGTGATCGGGGGCATCGTCGTTTTTGAGGGGTGCTCGCGGGTCAAGAGCAACGCGCCACCCATGGCGGACAACGAAAGTCCGTCGGGCCAGTCTGCCGATATGACCGCCAGCAATCTGTTGACCTCGATACCGAACCCGCAGGGTCCGGGGGCGGCCAACTCCCTGGCGCCGGCGACGTCCATGGCGGGCAATGAAGCGCCAGCTCCGTCTCCGTCGTCCGTAGCGGCGGCACCGGCAGTCTCGGCAACCACGCACGCATACATCGTGAAGAAGGGGGATTCCCTGTGGAAGATCGCCAAAGCGGAGAGCGTCACTGTGGGAGAATTGAGTCGCGCGAACAACCTGACGAAGACCAGCACACTGAAGGTCGGCCAGAAATTGACCGTGCCCGCGGCGAAGGCGGAAAAGACGAGCGTGGCGACCGCATCGGTGGTCCCCACGTCGACGGATGCCAGCAGCGCGTTGTCGTCGACCGCATCGGCAGCCCCGTCAACGGGAACCGTCGACAGTGGCAATCTGTATGTTGTGAAGTCCGGGGACTCGCTCTGGAAGATCGCGCGGCACCAGAATGTCACCGTGACGGCGCTCAAGCAGGCGAACAATCTGAATGCTGATTCGCTGAAGGTTGGCCAGAAGCTCCACATCCCGACAGCCACGGCCAAGGCCACGACGGACACGGGTGGCAACACGGTCAGCGCGGGCATTGCGGCCAGCTCGTCGGCGGGATGGCAGGCCCCTGGCACCTATACGGAGAACGGGCAGACAATCCACATCGTGGACTTCAATGAGTCACCGGCCATAATTGCCAAGAAGTACGGCATCAAGACCGATGACCTGCTCAAGGCCAACAACATCACCGATCCGAAAAGAATTCAGTACGGCCAGCGTCTGGTGATCCCGTCGCAGCAAGCGGGCGCGACAGCGTCGCCGACGACGGCTCCCGCGACGACATTGGTTGCCAATACCACGGTTGCGGCTGCGGCCAACCCGGCCCCGTCAGCGAACGCGACGGCGGCGGGAACAACGGCACCGGCCACGCCGGCGTTGGCGGCACCGGTCGTGTCGGCGTCACGTACGACCGTGCAATAACCGACGGCTATACATTCGTTTAACCAGAGAGTGGGAGGCCTGTGAACAAGGCTGCCATCACGCTGTTGACGATCATGCTGGTGTTGTTGACCATTGGCGTGGTCATGCTCTTCAGTACGAGCGCCGCGTACGCCAAGGACCGCTACGGCGATCAGCGCTATCTGCTGAAGCGGCAACTGGCATGGATGCTCGTCGGAGCGGTCGGATGTGTGATGGCTGCCAGTGTACCTTATCCGAAACTACGCGGTGTGTGCACGGGCGTGCTTGTCGCCGCGGGGGTCATGCTGGCATTGGTGTTGGTTCCCCACGTTGGGCTGAAGGTCGGCGGCGCGCGTCGCTGGCTCGGATTCGGTCCCATGCGGTTTCAGCCGTCGGAATTGGGCAAGCTGGCGCTGGTCGTGTGGCTGGCGCACTGGCTCGCGAAAGAGAAACGGCGTCTGGACCGGTTTAGCCGCGGATTCGCGGTTCCCATGGGCGTGGTCGGGATGACGTTGCTCCTGATCCTTGCGGAGCCGGACTTTGGGTCAACGGCGCTGATGGCGTCCGTGAGTTTCGCAATGATGTACATCGCCGGTGTACGATTGCGGTTTCTGGTACCGACGATCCTCGGTGGCATAGTGGGATTTGCCATGCTGGTCATCCACAACCCGACGCGGGCCGCCCGGCTCATGGCGTTCATGGATCTGGAAAAATACAAGCAGGGTGCTGGCTATCAGGTGTGGCAGGCGATCCTCGCGTTTGGGTCCGGTGGATTCAACGGGCTGGGCTTGGGCAACAGTTTCCAAAAGCTGTTTTACCTGCCCGAAGCCCACACGGATTTCATCTTTCCGATTATCGGCGAAGAACTGGGGTTGGTGGGGACGCTGGCGATCCTGCTGGCCTTCGCGCTGGTAATGGTGTGCGCGGTAATCATCAGTTTGCGGGCCTCGGATTTGTTCGGACAGTACCTCGGCATGGGGATGGCGGTGTTGCTGGCGATGCAGGCGCTGATCAATATCGGCGTCGTGACGGCGTGGCTGCCGACGAAGGGCTTGCCGCTGCCGTTTATCAGTTTTGGCGGATCGAACCTGATGGTGAATATGGTCGCGGTCGGGTTGCTCTTGAACATTTACCGATACAGTTCAGCGGAAGCGGAGAGTGAGGAGCAGGAGTTTTTCGCGCGGCGTTCGTCACTGACGTAGGAGGCGCGGCCGCGGTTGCATGAATGAAAGTCATGATCGCATGTGGCGGGACGGGAGGACATCTGTTCCCGGGAGTGGCGGTCGCGGAGGTCCTTCGCGCGCGCCGGCATCAAGTCCGGTTGTTGGTATCCGAAAAGGCAATCGATCAGACGGCCCTGGCAGTATCGACCGGTTGCTTCAACCGTTCGGACGGTATCGCGGTGGAAGCGGTACCGGCCGTGGGGTACGAGGGGGCGGGGCGGCTGATACCGTTTTGCCTGCGCCTGGCAAGGGCGACGCGCGAGTGTGTCGCGGCCTGTGACGAATTTGAGCCCGATGTCGTGCTGGGGATGGGGGGATTTACGACCGCGCCCGCAATATTCGGGGCGCGATGGTTTCGCAGGCGCGGGACGGCGAAGCTGATTCACGAATCCAATGCCGTGCCCGGCAAGGCCAACCGCTGGGCGGGCCGATTCGCGGACCACGTTGCGGTGGGGCTGGCCGACTGCGCCCGGTATTTTGGGCGGAAGCCGGTGACGGTCACGGGCACGCCGATTCGCGCAACGTTGCGACGTGGAAAGGTGGCGGACGCGCGTGGGCGGCTCGGGTTGGAGACGGGACGGCTGACAGTGTTGGTTGCGGGCGGCAGCCAGGGAGCCCACGCGATCAATGAGGGCGTGGCGCTGGCATTGCCGTGGCTGAAGACGCGGGTGGACGCATTGCAGTTTGTGCATTTGACAGGCGTGAAGGATGAACGATTCATGCGTGAGACGTACGAAAGGAATGGAGTTCGGGCAAGGGTGATGAGTTTTTGCGGTCAGATGGAATTGGCCTACAGCGGGGCGGACATGGTCGTGGCGCGCTCGGGGGCGTCGACGCTCACGGAGATTGCGGCGTTCGGTTTGCCCTCGATCCTGATTCCCTATCCGCAGGCGACGGGAAATCACCAGTGGCACAACGCGCGGGTGTTCGAGCGGGCCGGCGCGGCGCGGCTGATCGAACAACCCCGAAGACTCGACGGTTGTCGGGAGGGGTCGTCAACGGACCGAGAGCACATGGAACGGGGCAAACAGTTGGCAAAGGTTATTGGCGACCTGATCGACGACGAAACGGGTCGCGCCACCATGTCCCGGGCCGCGCGTTCCCTGGTTGTGGACGACGCGGCGGAGCGTATCGCAACACTTTTGGAACGATATGGGAGACAAACAGCAACTGATTGAGTTTCTCGGCAGCCGACAGCGACGGGTCCATTTTGTTGGCGTCGGTGGATGCGGGATGAGTGGACTGGCGCGCCTGTTGTTGCAGCAGGGGCACCGCGTCACCGGGTCGGACATGGCGCCCAACGGAGGCATGAAGGAATTGCAAAAGCTGGGCGCTCGAATTTACAGCGGTCATGCAACCCAGAATATCAGTGAGGGGACGGAGTTGGTGGTCTACACCTCGGCGGTTGGCAACGAGAACGTTGAGCTTCAGGCGGCGGCCGAACTCAAAATCCCACGGGTGCGGCGCGGGTTGTTGTTGAGCGCATTGATGAACCACCCCAACAACATCGCGGTGGCCGGGACGCACGGCAAGACGACCACGACGGCGATGATCGCGTATGTCCTCACGCGAAGCGACAGCGCGCCCAGTTATTGCGTCGGAGCGCACGTGCCGGTGCTCGGCGCCAATGCCCAGATTGGCGGCGGCAAGTACTTTGTGGCCGAGACGGACGAGAGTGACGGCACGCTGGTTGGGTTCAGTCCGGAATATTCTGTGTGCCTGAACATCGAGCCGGAGCACCTCGATCATTACGGTTCGATGGACAAGCTTCGTGAAACCTTCGAGGCGTTTTTTGCCAGCACGCACAAGACGGTGTTTCTCTGCGCCGATTGCACGAATTGCCTGGCGCTGGCGCCGAAATGCCGGACGGCAATCAGCTTTGGGCTTTCCCCGAGAGCGGATTACCGCGCCCTGAATGTCGAGCAGACGAAGTGCGGCTCGCGATTCACCGTTTCCTGCCGCGACCAACAGATCGGCGTGATTGAACTGACCATCCCCGGAATCCAAAACGTCACCAACGCGCTGGCGACGGTCGCGGTGGCCGACGAACTGGGCGTGCCCTTCGAGAGAATCGCTGATGCGCTGCAGCAGTTCACGGGCGCCGCCCGGCGGTTTGATCGCAGGTACGATGAGGACGGAATCCTCGTGGTGGACGATTACGCGCATCACCCGACGGAAATCCGCGCGACAATTGCGGCGGCCCGCACCATGCTGGGGAAGGAGAACGAAGCAGGATATCGCCGCCTGGTTGTGGCGTTTCAGCCGCATCGGTACACGCGCACGCAGGCGCTGCTGGAAGAGTTTGGCTCGGCGTTCGCCGGTGCCGGCAAGTTGTTTCTTACGGACATCTATGCAGCGAGCGAAAAGCCCATCGAAGGTATCAACGGCCGGATGCTTCATCAGGCCGTGGTCTCGTCGGGGCAGTCGGAGGCCGTGTTTGAACCAGATCTGGAAATGCTGGTGGTGCGGCTGTTCGCGGAAGCCCGACGCGGCGATTTGATACTGACCATGGGGGCGGGGGACATGTACAAGGTGGCCGAGGCGCTGACGCGCAAACTTCG
This sequence comes from Verrucomicrobiia bacterium, assembly GCA_049515295.1. Lineage (GTDB taxonomy): Bacteria > Verrucomicrobiota > Verrucomicrobiia > Palsa-1439 > Palsa-1439 > Palsa-1439. The sequence continues at coordinate 9,238 of JBEKUF010000086.1, forward strand.
AACCCGCAGGCCGAATGTTCTTACTCCGGAAAAGCAGCCCCAGAGAATGCAGGCGGACTGGGAAGTATTACTCTCGGTCAAGTCAAAGATCCGGCGCAACGAACCGATGTCGCGTCACACGTCGATGCGCGTGGGCGGCCCGGCCGAGTTTTGGGTCGAGCCAGCGGATGAGCGAGACCTGGCGCGTTTGTTGCATTACTGCCACGTTCGCGAGATCCCGGTAACGGTAATGGGTCGTGGGACAAACCTGCTCGTGCTCGACGGTGGGATCCGCGGCGTGGTCATCAGCCTGTCAAATGACGAGTTTACCAGGATCGAGGTGGACGGGGAACGGCTCGTTGCCCGGGCCGGCGCGAGGCTGAAGGCGATTGTGGCGGTGGCGGCGCGGCACCAACTTAGTGGACTGGAATTCATGGAAGGCATTCCCGGATCGCTGGGAGGCGCTCTGCGCATGAATGCGGGCGCGATGGGCCGGCAGACGTTCGATGTCGTCGAGTGGGTCCGCTACATCAGCTATGCGGGGGATACCTATGACGCCGAGGCGAAGAGCCTACCGGTCACGTATCGGAGTTGCCCGGTATTTCACAACCACATCGCGTTATCCGCCATCCTTCGCGGCACGAAGGCGGAGCGCAAGGCCATCGACAACCGGCTGAAGGCGTTTGCACAACGGCGGTGGGCTTCGCAACCAGCGAAGCCGAGTGCCGGCTGCATTTTCAAGAACCCCGAGAGGATTCCGGCGGGCAAATTGATCGAGGAATTGGGGTTGAAAGGCATGTCGATTGGCGGGGCGCGCGTTTCCGAGGTGCATGGGAATTTCATCGTGAACGAGGGCCGGGCGACGGCCAGTGACGTGATGCAGTTGATAGCGGCGATACGCCAGCGGGCGCGTCAGGAGCGCGGGATCGATCTCGAACCCGAGGTGATGATTCTGGGAGCGGAGAAGCAGTAGAAAGCTGCGACTATGAGGAAACTGAAGATCGCGGTGTTGATGGGAGGGCCGTCCGCGGAGCGCGAGGTGTCGTTGCGGTCCGGCACAGCCGTTGCCAACGCACTGACAACGATGGGCGCCAGGGTTGTGCCGATGGACGTTCACGATGCGGGGTTCGCGATCCCGGCGGACGTGGACGTGGCGTTCCTCACTCTGCACGGGACCTTTGGGGAGGACGGTGCTCTCCAGCGCATTCTCGAGGACAGGGGAATTGCGTACACGGGATCGGATCCCGAGGCGAGCGCGATCGCGTTCGACAAAATCGCTGCCAAACAATCTTTCCTAGTTGCGGGAATTCCGACGCCGGCGTACGAAGCGTTCGAGAGCGCCCACGCGGTCGGGCGCCGACTGGCGCGACTTGGCTTCCCCTTGGTGGTGAAGCCATCGCGGCAGGGGTCGAGCGTGGGTATCAGTATCGTCCAACGGGAGGCTGAGCTGCCCGAGGCCTGTCAGGTCGCCGGGCGCTACGACAATCGCCTGTTGGCGGAGCAATTCGTTTCGGGCCGTGAGTTGACGGTTGGAATCCTGGACGGACGGGCATTGCCGGTGGTGGAAATTCGACCGAAGCGCGACTTCTTTACTTATGAAGCGAAATACACGAAGGGCGAAACCGACTATCTCGTGCCTGCGGCCCTGGACAAGAAGATCGAATTTCAGGCGAAATCGCTGGCGTTGCGCGCGCACGAATGTCTGGGCTGTCGTGATTACTCCCGCGTGGACCTGATGCTGTCGCCGCCCGGCGAACTATTCGTGTTGGAAGTGAACACCATACCGGGCTTTACCGAGACCAGCCTCCTGCCCAAGGCGGCGCGCGCGGCGGGGATCGAATTTCCGAATTTGTGCGCGCGGTTGGTGCAACTGGCCCTGGCGCGGGGCAGCCACAACGGCACCCGAGCGGCGGGCGAGAAAGAGGCGGTCTTCATCTCGCGATGAAACTCGGAAATCGAAAGAAAAAACGCGGCGAGTACCTACTGGACGTGAAAGTCCAGACGCGCGGGCGTTCGTTGCGGCGGATACGGGCGGCAACCGCGCTGGTGGTTGGGCTCAGCCTGATCATGCTTGCGGGCTACGGGATCCGCTGGTTGGTGAGGGTGACGATCCATCGGCTGGTGTACGACAACCCACGCTTTGCGATCCGCCAGATCGTCGTGGACGACAACGGCGTGCTGACTCCGCAGCGGGTGGTGCAATTTGCCGGTGTGCAGGTCGGCCAGAACCTCCTGTCCGTCGATCTGGACCAAGTCCGCAGCAATTTGGAAATGCTACCCCTGGTGCGGTCGGTCGAAGTTCGACGGATGCTGCCGGATCGATTGTTTATTCGGGTGGCGGAGCGCACGGCCGTGGCGCGATTGCGCGTGGCCAGCCGTGAGTTGGGGGATGAGACGTTTTACATCGACCGCGCGGGTTTTGTCATGAAAGCCCTCAAGCTTGGCGATGGAACGCGGCTGCAGCCCCAGACGCCGCGGCCCGCGCCGGTGTTGACCGGCGTGACGCTGGCGGATGCGCGTGTGGGCCGGCAGGTGGAATCGGAACAGATTTATCGGGCGCTGGAATTGTTGGACAAACTCGACCAAGCCGTGGCGGGGTCGATGTTGGAAGTCGAGCAGATCGATTTGTCGAAGCCGCGACAATTGGTGTTGACCACGACCCAGCACACCACGGTGAAAGTGGACGTGGAAGATTTTCCGCAGCAGTTACGGCGGCTGGGAGCGATTTTGCGTTGGGCGCAGCAGCGGCAGAAATCCGTGCAGATCGTGGATTTAACCGTCAACCGCGGCGTGCCCGTGACGTTCAACTAGAAAGGTTTGGCTGGAGGCATGTTAGCAAAGGAAAAGATCATCGTAGGCTTGGAGGTGGGCACTTCCAAGGTGTGCGCCGTGGTCGGCGAGGTGCTCGATGATGGCAACATCATGGTCATTGGGGTGGGTCAGGCCAACAGCGAAGGCGTGCGCAAGGGCGAGATTATCCATATCGACGCCGCTGTCGAATGCATCCACGCCGCGGTGGCGGACGCCGAAGAGAGCGCCGGCGTGGAGGTTCACAATGTGTACGCCAGCGTGAGCGGCGGCCACATCCGCAGTTTCAACAACCGCGGCACGGTGGCGGTGACCAACGACGACCGCGAGATTTCGGAGGAGGACGTTCGCAACGTTTTGCTCAACGCCAAGGCGGTCAACATTCCGATGGACCATGTGGTCATCCACGCGATTCGCCAGCATTTTTTTGTGGACGGACACGATGGGATCCAAAATCCGGCCGGCATGATCGGCGCCAAGCTGGAGGCGGACGTGCACGTGATTTACGGGGTGCGGACGCGCCTGCAGAACACGATCAAATGCATCAAACAGGTGCCGCTGGACGTGGCCAACATCGCCGTCAGCGGATTCGCCTCGGCGTTGGCGGTGCTCACGACGGAGCATCAACAATTGGGGGCGGTGGTTATCGACATGGGCGGGGGCACGACGGATTACATTGTGTACAGCGAAGGCACGATCCAACACAGCGGGGTGCTGGCGGTGGGCGGCGACCACATTACCAACGACGTGGCGATCGGGCTGCGGATCCCGATGAACCGGGCCGAGACGCTGAAAGTGGACCACGGATCGGTGGAAGTTCCCGCGCAGGACGAAATGATTGCGCTCAAGCGCGAGGTCGGACTTCCCGACCGTCAGGTTTCGAGACAACAACTGTGCCGGGCGATGAACCTGCGGGTCGAGGAGACGCTGACGCTGGTGAAGAAGGAGTTGGAAAAGCAGAAGCTGATGGATTACCTCGGCGCGGGAGTGTTCATCACGGGCGGCTGCGCGCGGTTGCGGGGCCTGGAACCTCTGGCGGCCCAGATTTTCGGGTTGCCCGTACACATTGGACACAGTTTGACCGTGGGCGGACCGACGTCGGCGATTGAAAGCCCCGAATATTCGACCGCGATTGGCCTGGTGCGATACGCGCTCGGGTCGCAACGGGACCAGCATCAGGCGCCGCCTCCGTGGAAACGGGTGGGCCAGACATTTGAACATCTCCTGAAAAAAGTGCGGGCCTATATGTGAGACGGAGAGCCGCGATGACACCTCGACGCAAGGCAATTTCGAAATCGGCCGCGGAACCGGCGGCGCAACAGGAAGCCAGCGAGAACATGGAAAAGAAATCAACGCCCGGGCAGAAGATCCGACTGAAGATTTTCGGTGTGGGAGGCGCCGGGTGTCACGTTATCAGCCAGATTGCCCAGGCCCGAACCCAGGCAGACCATCCGTTGGAAGGGGTCGATCTGGTTGCGATCAATACCGACCTGCAAGCGCTGAACGAAATGACCGGCGTGGAGACGTTGCAGATTGGCCGGGCAGTGACGCATGGGTTGGGGACGGGCGGCGAGCCGGAGATTGGCGCGCGGGCGGCGCAGAACGATGCGGAACGAATTGAAGCGCTGGCGCAGGGGGCGGACGTGGTGTTTATCGCCGCGGGAATGGGCGGGGGAACGGGTACGGGCGCCAGCCCGACGATTGCGCGGATTGCGAAGGAGCAGGGGGCGCTGGTGCTGGCCTTTGTGGCGTTGCCGTTTTCGTTTGAGGGAGATCGGCGCAAACAGCAGGCGTTATTCGGTCTGGAGCAGCTCAAGGCGCAGGCTGAGGCCGTCATTTGCATCCCGAACGACAAGATTTTCCGGATTGCCGGCGCGGATTCGAGCGTGGTGGATGCATTCAAACGCGCGGATGAAACGGTCATGGTGGGCGTGCAGGCGATCTGGCAACTGTTGTCGCGCAAGGGGCTGATCAATTTGGATTTTGCCGGTCTGCGGGCGACGCTCGGATCGAAGCATTGCGACGGGTTGTTCAGCTTCGGTCAGGCCGAAGGAACCAACAAGGCGCGGGACGCCGTGAAAGCGCTTCTGGACAATCCGCTGCTGGATGGCGGTGACGTTCTGGCGAAGGCGGAAGGCGTGTTGGTGAGCATTTTGGGCGGGCCGGATTTGACACTGGCCGACGTGCAGAAAACGGTGGAACCGATTTCGCGGTTGGCGAACCGGGCGCACGTGATCATGGGCGCGGCGATTGACGAGGCGTATCGCGGGAAGCTGTCGGTAACGGTCATCGCATCGGCGAACATACTGCCACGGCGGGTCCTTCCTCAGCCCGCGAGCGCGAAGCCATCGCTTCCACACCGTGCTGTGGAAACCATGTCGCCGACCCCGCGACCTGTCCCGGCGCCGGTGCCGGCGGTTGCCGTTGCGTCGGTTCCCAAACCGGCGGTGGAAGACGCGCCGAAGCCCGAGCCCGTTGTCGCCCAGAAATCGCCGTCCAAACCGAAGCAAGAGACGCTGCCGCTCGAA
>JBEKUF010000087.1:0-14290 GCA_049515295.1 Verrucomicrobiia bacterium
CGGCCGTCACCAAGCCGCGTCCCGGCCACGCCGATCTCGCAGGGGTCATCAAATACGACCGTCAGGACGCACGCGACATTCTGGAACGCTCCAGCGCGCGGGAGACGACGGTGCGGGTGGCCATTGGTGGGGCCTGCAAACTTCTGTTGGCGGAGGTCGGCGTCGATATCGTCGGCCACATTGTCAGTCTCGGCACTGTGCAGGCGAAAACGGATGGCCTGACGTTTGCCCAGATCCGCGAGCGCAGCGAAGCCAGCGAGGTCCGCTGTGCCGATCCCGCCGCCGGGAAGCAAATGATCGAGGCCGTCGATGCGGCCAAAGCCCAGGGCGATACACTCGGTGGCGTGTTTGAGATCGTTGCCATGGGGGTTCCGATCGGGCTGGGAAGCCATGTCCAGTGGGACCGGAAACTCGACGCCAATCTGGCGCGTGCCTTGATGAGTATCCAGGCGATGAAAGGCGTGGAGATCGGACTCGGCTTTGAAGCCGCGCGGCGATTGGGCTCACAGGTGCATGACGAAATCCTGCCAGCGCAGGCCGGCATCCTGACCCGGGCGGGCAATAACGCCGGCGGGTTTGAGGGCGGGATGACCAACGGCCAGCCGGTTGTCGTCCGGGTCGCCATGAAACCGCTGTCCACACTGATGAAGCCCATGCGGTCGGTGGACATTCAAACCGGGCAGGAAGTGAAAGCCACCGTGGAACGCTCGGACGTGTGCGCCACGCCTGCCGCGGCAGTCATCGGGGAGGCCGTGGTGGCTTTCGAGCTGGCGAAGGCCGTTCTCGACAAGTTCGGCGGGGACAGCGTTCGCGAGCTCAAGCGAAATGTCGACGGCTACCGCGAGGCCTGCAAGCGGTGGTAGCGCTGGCGGTGGATTACAAGACTTTCTTTAGCTCCAGTTTGGCAATCTTGCCGGTTGCCGTGCGGGGCAGGGCGTCCATGACCCGAACTTCCCGCGGGATTTTGTAGTCGGCAAGCCGGTCGCGGCAAAACCGCAGAATCTCGCCCGTGTCCACGGTCGCGCCATCGGTCGCGCTGACGAATGCAATGGGCACTTCACCGCGTTTCTCGTCGGCTTTCGCCAGCACTGCCGCTTCCCGCACGTTCGGGAACTGGTGGAGGACTTCTTCGATCTCGCGCGGATACACGTTCATGCCGCGTACCAGAAGCATCTCTTTGCGGCGATCCACAATATAGATGTATCCGTCGTCATCCTTCTTCCCCATGTCGCCGGTGTGCAGCCAGTTATCCCGCAACGTCGCGGCAGTTTCCTCGAGGTGGTTGTAGTATCCCCGCATCACGTTTGGGCCGCGCACAACGATTTCGCCGACCCGGCCCGGTGGAAGTTCGCGTCCATGGTCGTCGAAGATTTTCACTTCGATATCGGGCAGCGGCAGTCCGACCGACCCGGCCTTATGCACGCCGCGGATTGGATTGAAGGACACCACGGGCGACGCCTCGCTCAGGCCGTATCCTTCCAAGAGCGGAAAGCGGAAGTTCCGGTCGAATTTTCCGAGCGTTTCGCCGGGAAGGGGAGCGGCGCCCGAGACTGCCAGTCGCAGTTTGAGGACCCAATGCAGCCAGAACGGGATTTTGGCGTCGGCCAAGGCCTGAAAGAGCTGCGGGATGCCCACGAGGATCGTCGCGCGGTTGCGAATGATCTCCCGCATCGCCGCCTTGAACGGCTGCACGGACTTGATAAGAACGATGGCCGCGCCCATCGAGAGCGGGGTAAAAATGCAGACGGTCAACATAAAACTGTGAAACATCGGTAGCAGCAGCGTCAGGCGGTCGTCGGTCGTTTCTTCGAGAGCTCGGATGCAACTGCGGACATTGGACGCGATGTTTCCGTGCGTGAGCATTGCGCCCTTCGCTTTGCCAGTCGTGCCGGACGTGTAAATGATCAGTGCCAGATCGTCCGGCTCAACGGTCGCCCACTTGGGCGGAATCGCCGGCGCGCCCCGCTCAAGTTCCGGAAGCAAAATCGCCGTAACACCCTGAACTTTCGAGATTGTCTCGTCGAACTCCGCCGACGTAATCAGACATTTGATCTGGCAGTCGTCCACGATGTGCTGAATCTCAGGGGCTTTGAGAAAATTGTTAATTGGAACGACGGTCGCGCCTGATTTCAGCACGGCGTAGAGCGCGAAGATGAACTCGGGACAATTCTTCAAGAGGATGCCCACACGGTCGCCCCGGCTTATGCCATAATGGGCCTGCAGTTGCGCTCCGTAGCGATGGATGTGGCCGGCCAGATCTGCATTTGTAAACCGGTCGCTGCCCCAGTAGATGCAAACCCTCCGCGGCTGCCTCGCCGTGACCGCATCAAATTGGGCAATGACGGTTGACTCTGTCATGTCGACGCGTAAACGAGTGCTACCAGAGGACCGACCTCTCTTCCGCCACAAGCTGGTCACCGTTCCATAAGCTCACGCGCCAGGCGGAAACCAGGCCGCCGGAACGAAACGCCTCGCCGCGCACTTCAAACAGTTTCCGAGTATCTCCGTGCGGAACATAGGTTTGTTCGAAAACCTCGGCAGGCTTGGCGACCTGGCGATACTCAAACTTCACCAAGCCAACAGTTCTCGGCGTCCAGCGGACGTAAAACTCCTCGCGCTGGTCGTCGATGCTCAGGTCCTGCGGTTCGTAGCGAATGAGCGACGCGCGGTCCTCAATGAAATAATCGCGGTCAGCGAGGTCCACGTCCTGAAGGCGGGTCCGGTTGGTGACCTCGAGCACGCGCGGCCTAGTGGTGAAGCAGTCAGTCAGCAGCAAGGCGCAAACTGGAACAAGGCGGAACAAGGCGGAACAAAGCGGAACTCTGCGCCAACCAAAAGGCCTGCTGGTGTAGCGGTGGGCGGTGGGCGCCGAAGGCGACGCTGGAATGCACAATTTGGAAAACCCGTGATGGTTCATTTCTGACGGCCCTGGACGACCAGGGTAATTTCCCCCTTGATCGTGCGGTTCTCAAGCTTTTTCAGGACAGACTCGATATCGCCGCGCAGGAACTCCTCGAATTTTTTGGTCAACTCGCGGGCAACGACCACATTTTGATTCCCCAAGAGCTCGCGCATGTCCTGCAGGGCCTTCAACAGGCGGTACGGTGATTCAAAAAATACCAGCGTGTAGGGCAGGGGAGCAAGGCGGGCGAGGGCGTTGCGGCGCTGCCCGGACTTGTGCGGGAGAAACCCGTAAAACAGAACTCCCTCTTCGACACCGTAGCCGCTACCCGCCAGCGCCGCGGTGACGGCGGAGACCCCGGGAACGACTTCCACGGCGATTCGGGCGTCAATGGCAGCCCGAATGAGGCGTTGTCCGGGGTCGGAGAGGGTTGGCATACCCGCATCTGAAACCAGGGCGATCTGGCGGCCCTGCTGCAGTTCCCGCAGCAATTCAGCGGTCCGCTTCGCCTCATTGAACTCGTGGTAGCTGATCAAGGGCTTCTTGAGTCCGTGGCGGGCAAGCAGCAATCCCGTGTGACGCGTGTCCTCAGCGGCAATCAGGTCGGCTTCGTGCAGGACACGCAGGGCGCGGAGAGTAATGTCCTCCATATTCCCGATAGGCGTCCCGACGATGAACAGCGTGCCGTTTGCTGAAGTCATGGGCCGACTGTATTTGGCCTCGTTCAAAAACACAAGTGGCCAGTCCGAGAATTGGCTCATTCTCGGACGCGCACCGCTGCCGTAATCCCCGTTGCGCCTATTGCGGGAGATTGATGCGGTAGAAACGCGACGGGTGGTTCGCCGCTCCGCCAATCTCCGTATAATTCGTGGGCCCAAAGCCCGGCATGACCACCACCGCCAAATTTACGAAATTGTTGGTGTAGCCACCGGTCGACGGGCTGCTGGAAACCTGAACGATGTTGCTTCCAAATTGCCCGTTCCAGACAAGGTTCACGTTTGTACCGCTCCGTGTGATCGAAGTGATCACGAACGGCGCGAGCGCGGCGGGCTGCGAGATGACGATGCGGTAGAACTTGCTCGGCTGTGTCACGTTCTGGTCGGCGATCGTAACCTGGCTGCCGTTAGTCACAGGACCCGCGTAGCCTGTAAGCGGCAGCCAGACACCACTCACCAAATCCGTACAGAACTGGGGCGTGTAGAGGCGACCCGCTGCGATCGGGCTAAAGACCAGGTTTTCCTGCGATGGCTGGTTCGTCATGTTGGCCATCTGCAAGAGGAACACGGAAGCCGGGTTCGTCGGATCCAATCCCGCCACCAATTTGAACAGGTTGTTCTGGCCCGTGCCGTCGGCATCCGCACTCATTTGCCCCTGCGGGCAATTCGTGCAGTTGAAATACTGCGTCTGCCACGCTTGAAACTGTCGCCCCTCGACCGGGGTCAACACGGTGACGTAGAAGGTCGGGGTAGTTGTGCTTGATCCGCCCGGGCCGCTGACGGTCTCCGTCACGGTATAGGTGCCTGCCGCAACGTACGTGTGGGACACGGTCGTGGTTAGGACATTGGTGGTGCTGCCGTCGCCGAAACTCCAAAACCAGTTGTTATTGGTGGCGCCGGTCGAGGTGTCGGTAAAGGTCACGGTCAACGGTGCCACACCGACGGTCGGAGCCGCGGTGAAACTGGCTGTTCGGGGCGGCGCCACCGCCTTGATGTAGTTCACCTGCGTGTTGGTCAGCGATCCACCCGGGCCGCTGACGGTCTCCGTCACGGTATAGGTGCCCGCCGTGGCGTACGTATACAACGCACTCTTGGTGGTGATATCGGTAATGCTGCCGTCGCCGAAACTCCAGTACCAATTGGTAATGCTGCCGTTTGAAATGTCGGCAAAGGTCACGGTCAACGGAGCCGCACCGACGGTCGGAGCCGCGGTGAAGGCGCCGGTATAACCGGGCGACGGCGGCAGCCCGGCCCCAAGGGCATAGAACAGTTCATTCCACATGAACCCCGCCAAATACTGTCCTCCGTTGTAGGTGTAGTGGACCGCGTCCGACATAAATCCCAACGAGTTCATCCACGGCCAACTGACGCTCGGATCCATCAGATCGCAGTAGGCGCGGTTGTACTGCAGTGCGATGTAGCGGACAAGGGTATTTTGTTCGACGGTGACCGGCGTGGCCGGATTGGTGTCGTACGCCGTGTAGGGTGTGCCGATATAGACGACGTCACAGGACGGGGCCGCATTCGACCACCACTGTTCGCAATAGATCAGTCCGTTGCTGGTCGTCGTGGAGCCATCTTCCTTCATGTGCCAAATCAGCAGGTCGGGCGACAACGCCGCAAAAATCGGCGCCCGAATGGCGGAGGGCACATTCGTGACATCACTGATGGCAATTCCTCCTTTGTCCATGAACACCACGTGGACTCCACTCGTGGTTTGCAACAGCAATTGCGGGCCAATGACGCAATTGGTGCCGGAAACGCCATCCACGCGGATTTGATGCCAATCCGGCGTTAGAACAACATTGGTGTACTGGCCCACGGCGGCCGCTGCGTACCCATTCAGCGTCAGCAGCGGTGTCCAAGGCCCCCCTTCCGTGGAGACGGAGAACGTCATTTGACCGCCTTGTGGCTGGGCTACCCAAAACACGCCCAGCTTGTCCGAGTAAACTCCCTCCACCGAATTCTGGTTCCACCACCACAAGCCGCCGCCGGGAGGCAGTTGATAGTAATCCGAGAACCACAGCGGTGTTGGACCGACGACCACCGACACCCCATTGGTGAGATTGTAGAGCGTCGCGTTTCCATAGTTATTCAGCGAATATCCCGCCACGCCAATGCTTCCGACCATCATGTTGATGACAGAATACGTCGGGGAGGCGTACGAATTCGCCACGGAGTCCCCGAACGAGATGACGGTCACAGGTCGAGTCGTTGCCTCTGCGGCGGCCCAGAAGTGGGTCAGAAGATCAACATTGGTCGTGGAAAGATCTTGAGCCATTGCAGTCGGCAAAAACATTGCCGCCAGCCACAATAGGGGCGCAACCCATCTCATACGCTTTCCCTTAAGTCCCTCAGCCTGAGTCTAATCTACCACCAAAGTTTCAGCTAGAATAGTGCGGACAGGGCTTTGGGGCAACCCGAGAAACTAACGGCGTCAGCGAAAACAAGGGTTGCTGGGCTGGCAGAAATGAAGCGGTGACGAATTAATGCTCATAGACCCCGAGATCCCACGGTCCCGACGCGGGACTGGGCGTGCCGTCTTTATCGGTGTTAAGCCCCAGCAGATTCAGGTTGCCAAGATTGACCCCCGCGCCAATCGCCAGCATCGGGACGCTGATTTTACCAAGGGCTACGATAAGGGATACGCCGAATTCAGGGTGGGCGTTCTGATTCGACAGGCGAGGGAACAGGTTGGGTTGACGCAGGAAGAACTTGCCAAGCGGCTGTGTACCAAAAAGACTGCCATTTCCCGGCTGGAGAAACACGCGACCGACATTCGATTGAGCACTCTGCTTAAATTGGCAAAGGTTTTGGGCAAGGAACTACAAGTGGTGTTGCGGTAGGACTGCGGCTGGTTGCTGGGGGGACAGACGGTGGCGGCCAAGCAATTCATTAAATTCAATTTCCGGCCCCTGTTGGGGTCAGGGGCGTCCTGCCCGTTAGCGCTCCCATTTCAGTCGCTTTGAGTATAGTCGCTTTGAGTATAGTCGCTTTGGGTATAGAACAGCACCGTGTTGGTTGGACTTGGAGGGCTCCCGGCCTCGATGACGTACATGTTCGTACCGAGCGAGTTGGTAACCATCTCATACGCAAGACTAAAACCATTGGACGCACCCATGAACCACGGATTCCCGTTGTACATGATGGCTGATCCGTCGCTGTTGGTCTGCTCGATATACGTGTCGGTAGCGGCGGGACCATTCGAGACTGATGACCCGAACTGGCATACATAGTTGTTCCCGTTCGCATTTGCTTCCCCCACCGGCCCGACGAAAATGGAGTGAGTAAAAGCGATGTTGCTCGCGCCGTTTACTGGATCAAACCCGATAACGAAGTTGGTGTCGCTCCCAAGCAAAATGGCGTTACCCACTCCCCACGTCCCGGCGCTGTTGCCGTCGTAGGTGATCGGATACCCCGGCGTGCCGCTCCAGTTCAACGCAATCCCGTCCATGGGCAACCCCGTCGCGGTATTGGTCGCCGCCAGCACATAAGACACTCCCCCCTTGAAGTACACCGTGTCTCCGGGCGCCAGCGGCGTTCTCGCCGCGTTGCCCGTCGCCATCGGGTCGCCAGGGCAATGCTGCCACGCCGACAACGGGTCTGTGCCGGCATTGGAATCCGAGCCATCAACGTAATCCACGTAGTAACCCGGCGCGGTAACGGGGGGAGAGACAAAGGTCGACTGGACCGCGGGCACGGTGATGCTCCCCGAGCCGCCCTCCGCAAAGTTGCCGGGGAACTGAGCAAACAGATTGTTGAACGTGTATGTGCCCGGAGCCAACGCGACGCCGTTGATGAACACCGCACCGAACTGGCAATTTTGATGCAGAACCATGACGCTATCGCTTCCCAACAGCGTGAGTGTGCCCGGGCTTTGAATATCGTAATCGACTTCCAAAGTTGCCCCCGCAGAAACCGTGATACTCCCTGTCCCCAACGATCCCACGCCTGATCCCAGCAGATAGCCGTATTGAACCTGCCATGCGCCACTGTAGGGATTGTTTGTGCTTTGGATATCCAACGGGGCCGACAACTCGCCATTGACCACCGTCAAATCGCCGGTGCCAATGATTTGGGCCGTGATCACGAACCCGCCTCTCCAGTTGTGGAGAATAGCGGACGGCGTCACCACCGCCATTCGACCCGCAATGGTGGAGGTTGAACTGCCTGAGTCTGGCAACTCTTGCAAGGACCCGCCATTGAGGATCAAACCCGGATTCCCATCGGTCCCGTTGAAAATCAAAATCTGGTTCGATAGACTGGTAACGAAGATTCTGGCACCCGCATCCAGCGTAAGTGAATTCCCCGGAAACACTGTGAATCGACGCGTGGATGGATTACGAACGAAACCGCCGCTGAGCACTTCGTAGGTATTGCCAACAGTAGGTGATACCGGCCCCGGCTCCCAAATGGCATCATCCCAAGTTTGCGTTGTGATCTCCTGGACAGAAGTCGTAAAGTTGTCCGCGCGGCTGGCGGTGATGGGCAAGGACAGGGCGAGCAGGACTGCGATTCTGGCCAGTCTTCGCGCAGAAAATCTATTGAACGTCATGGTGTCGTTGTTCCTTCCAGCTTCATGGCTGGCGTTCTCCGGGTGTTTTTCATCACATCAAACTCTAGCGGCATTGATGGAGAACCCGAATTTACTGGATTCCCTATTTTCGGCCGGGAAATTACCCTAGAGGATTTCCCCTGAACGAGACGCGTGCTAGCGACTGCATCGTGACCGCATCGTCCGGGGTGAAGAGAACAACGGCGGTAGCAACAAAACAGCAGCGGCGACATGGCCGCCGGGGGTATGATGCCTCCAATGTACTTGTACTATGTCATCCCAACTGACATTGCATACGAAAAACCATTCCCTCCTGTTTTCCTCGACGCGAGCCGTCAAGAAAGGGAATTCTAGATTACCCATCTGGCTGGCATTGTCAACACATTTCTTACCGCCAGCCCAATGTTTTTCGAGGTCGGAGGGGGATCCGCCTCCGCTAGAGCTACAGCGGACAAGGGGAGAAAGCGGAAAGGGCGGTTGCGGGGACCGCGTCATTCATTGAAACAGGAGCGCAGATGCAATGGCAGGCAACCGGCAGACGCCGGGGGCTGCCCCTACGGCGGCGAGGGGCCGACGAATTGGTCCCGCTTCCACAAGCCTTCTTTAACTATACCTCTCGGATTGGTCATCTTCCCCTTGCCATCCATTTTCCCTTTGAGGAATGCGCCGACGTATACGTTCCCGTCTGGCCAGGTCATCGTGCCCATACCGGACGGCACTTCAGGCGCGCCATCCACGAGCACCCAGTCGCCTGTGTACACGCGCCCGTCTTTCCACCTAATCGTCCCGCCGCATTTGGTACCGTCTAGGTTCCACGTTCCTTCCTCCTGGAGGCCACCGGGACCGACCCACCTTCCAGTCAACCGGTACGACAGGCCATCACGGAACTCCCCCCATTGATGGGTCCCACCGACACTCGTAATGGTTCCCTGGCCATTCGGTTTGCCGTCACGCATCTCGCCGACGTAGACGGTTCCGCCCGGCATCACAAGGAACACCACACCGGTCTCGTCAGTGATCACCGTGGGCCGCAGATACGCCAGCCAATTCGTTCCTTTCCACCAAGTGAGCGACAACTGCACTTTGCCAACATCAGTTGTTGACGCGCCCGTGGCCTTCGATTGGCTCGGCAGTGAATTCGTTGTCGGCGCGGGAGCCACGTCAACATTCTTGACGTTGTTGGGGTCGGTTCCCGCCCCCACGGCAGTGGATAGAATCAGGAAGAAAATCGGGAACGCTTTCATCCCCATGTTGAGGTTGATCATGCGGGTATTTATATCATGGCCACAGGTTCACTTCAAGGCTAAGATTCCACCCCGAAAAGAATTCGGGGCAGGATGCCAGTGGGGAAGGAAACGACAGGCATCGAGCCCGAGCCGCCCCCTGTCAAAGATCGGCAGTCCAAGCTCGCTCGGCCCCCTTACTGTGTCAGGGATGTCGCCGACCACGGATTTGGTCATAAGCATGAGGATGAGCTTATTGCGACCCCGCTTCAACTATAGTACTCTTGCGGGCGGACGCCACGCCATTATGACCGACGCCCAAAAGAGGCAGTTCCATCCACATCAGAATGCCGTGATCATGCTGGCGGTGGTATTGTCTTACCTGCCGACGCTACGGGCCGGGTTTGTTTTCGACGATTGGATCCTGCTGGTGCAGAATCCGCTGATCCTGGCGGCAGATGGGCTGAATCGCATCTGGTTTACCGCGCAGGCGCCAGACTACTATCCGGTGACATGGACGAGTTGGTGGCTTCAGTGGCGGCTATGGGGCGCCAATCCGCTCGGTTATCATGTTGTCAATGTGTTGATGCACGCGGTGAACGCCGTGCTCGTCGCCCAAGTGTTACGCCGACTCGATGTTCGCCGCGCGTGGCTCACCGGGCTTATTTTTGCCGTTCATCCAGTCAACGTCGCCGCCGTCGCGTGGGTCAGCGAGCAAAAGACCGGCTTGTCGATGTTGTTCTTCCTGACAACGGCGCTGGCGTATCTTCGGTTCCAACGTGGTGGAAGATGGCGCTGGTATGCGGCCTCCATCATTTGCTACTTGCTATCACTGCTGGCCAAACCCATGGCCGTGATGTGGCCGGTTGTCCTTCTTGGGCTCGTGTGGTGGAAGCAGCGACAGTTCGCCCGTCGTGATCTTGCGCTCTGTCTTCCGTATATCGCCGCCTCGCTCGTCATCGCTCCCCTGACAGTTTGGTTTCAAGCTGTTCGCGTGCTGGAAGGACAACCGGCCCGAACTGACGGCTTCCTGGCACGGTTGGCCGGGGCGGGCTGGGCTGCGTGGTTTTACATCCTCAAGGTGCTGATACCCGTGCGGCTGTGCATGATCTATCCAAGGTGGGAAATCGATCCTTCCAAGGCTGTTGTGTACCTACCGGGGCTGTTACTGATTGCGATTCTGGTTTATTGCTGGGTTAACCGCCATGGTTGGGGACGCGATGCCCTGGCGGGGGCCGGTTATTTTCTCATGATGTTGTTTCCCGTGCTTGGATTTTTCGATCAAGGCTTTTACCGCTACTCGTTCGTGGCGGATCACTGGCAGTACCCGGCTATTCTTGGTCTGATTGCGCTTGTCGTCGGCGGAATCGCAACGTTTGTGTCGAGGCGGCCGCGATCCTTTGAACCGGCGGTACGGGTCGGGGGCGCACTCGTCGTTGTCGGCCTTGGGGCATTGACCTGGAGCCAATCGCGCATTTACTTCGATGATGAGACACTATGGCGGGACACCATCGCGAAGAATCCGACCGCGTGGCTGGCTTACGACAATCTTGCTGGAGCATTGGAAAAACAGGGGCGGATTCCAGAGGCCATCGCAAGTTACCAGGCGGCACTGCGGATAAAGCCAGACTACCCCGACGTCCTCCACAATCTCGCTACGCTCATGCACGAGCAGGGCCGTGAGGATGAAGCCCTCGGATACTGGCGGGCGGCGATACGCTATCAACCTGACCATATCGAGTCGCTCAACAATCTCGGAGCGACCTACGCGAGGCGGGGGGATTTCCGGCATGCAAAACTTTATCTCTCACTCGTATTGATCCTAAACCCCGCGGACTTTGATGCACACATGAATCTTGGAACCGTTTATCTTAACGAGAAAAAGCCGAGTGAGGCAGTCGAACAGTTCCAAGCGGCGACACGCGCCGACCCGCGCTCGCCTCAGGCTTGGCAGGAACTTAGTTTGGCCCTGGCGGGTTCGGGGAGATTCGCACAGGCGATCGATGCCCTTCAACAGGTACTTCACATCGAGCCGACGAATCTAGCAGCCCGTGAGGCCCTGAGACAACTTGGAGACAGGTCCGTGGGTAACAGCAGTTGATACCGCGAGAGCGTAGCACCCGAGACCAGAGATGATCGACAGCCAGTTGGGATGCAGGCAGGCGCAGGGCGGGGCAGGCTACAGGAAGCAATCGGGCACTACGAGCAGGCGTTGTGGATCAAGCCTGATTTTGTCCAAGCCCAAGCTGCCCTGCTGCGGGCGCGGTCTCTTCCGTAGGCGGGGGGTTGTGAAACACCGAATCTGCGCTTCATAGAAGCGCAGCCACACAGAACAGGCGACGGACGGCTACGGGGAGCCCCGCAACTGGGCAAGCTTCTTTTGGGCCGGAGCGAAGTCAGGCTTCAATCGGACGGCCTCTTCATAATGGGTGATCGCGTCCCGCGTCCGTCCTGCCTGCAACAAAGCGTTGCCTAGATTGAAATGCCCCACGACGGAATCAGGCGCCATGTGCAGGGCCTCTTCGTACTGCGCGATCGCGTCCTGGGTCATGCCCGCTTGCAACAACGAGTTGCCCAAATTGATGCGCATGTTGGGGTTGTTGGGGGCAATTTGCACCGCCCGCTGGTAGTGGGCAATCGCTTCCTCGATTCTTCCGGCTTGCTTGAGGGCGAGCCCCAGCTCGAACTGGTATTCTGCAGAATCAGCCTTGTCATGCGCCGCGGCCCGCAATTCCGCGATCGCATCCTGTAACTGGCCAGCCTGCAACGCAACCAAGCCGAGATTGTAATGGGCATCCGCAAAATTCGGATCCAGTTGCAACGCCCGCTGAAATTCCGCCGTCGCTTCCGGGAGCCTGCCCAGGTTAAGCAGGCTGACTCCGAGGGAATTGTGGGCGGTGACGTAGTTGGGGTTGATTTTCACCGCCCGTTCGAAATGGGTGACCGCCTCGGACACTTTGCCGTCATCCATGAGGGCTGTGCCCAAATTAACCTGTGCGTACGCGTCGTCGGGGTTGATGCGGACGGCGAGCTCGTACTCCTCAAAGGCACTTTCTCTGCGGCCGGACTGTTTGAGGAGGGCCCCTAAATTGTTGTGCGCCATCCAAGCACCAGGGTTTTTGGCCAGGGTGTCCCGCCAGAGGGTCTCGGCATCGCGGTAGATACGTGCCTGTCGCCAGGTGCAGGCTGCCAGGATCAGCAGCAGCGCTCCATAAAACACCGATTCCACGAGCACTCGTCTTCGTTGGAACGACTTGAATGCGGTGGTCATTGCAGCCGCCACCAGCGCGATGGGTCCCAGACTGGAAAGGTAGACCCAGTGATCGCACACGAACGAGTACCGCATATAATACGCGTTCATGAACCCAAGCAACGGAAAGAGCGTGCCGACAAAGAAGAACGCCGCTGCTGCTGGCCCGCGTCCAATTCGCCTCCGGGCGACCCAGAGCCCCAAGATCGCTCCAACCGCGACCCCCGGATAGAGCCATTGCCTCAACGAGTGGGCGTTCAGTTGCCACCGGGGGTAAACGAAACAGAGATTCCGGGGCCAGAGCAGCTTGCTGCTGTAAAACACCAACGCTCGGCCCGCAATCAGGCATCGCTCCGGCAACGAGATGGCCCATTCTGGTCCACTCGCGCCGCCGTTTTTCTCCAGCCGGGCCGTTACCAAGCCCAGGAGGATGGCTAGGGCAAAGAATGGCACGGTTGGCTCTACATCCTCTCGCCACCGAATCCGTCCACGCTTCCACCAGCTAATCAATAGGATGACCGCCGGCAGGGAAAATGCCGTCGTCTTCGCCAGAAGAGCGCCCAAGGCCAGAAGCCAGGCCAATAAGTAGTACATCCGGTGCGGGAGAGGATTATCCGTGCCCGCAGCCGAATCGTTGTTTCCGTTCCAGAACGAGGCAAACCGCCCGTAAACTAGTAATGCCCCAAGGTACAGAACCAGTGAGAGCACGTTCTTACGTTCCGTGATCCATCCAGCTGACTCAACCATGACAGGGTGAAGCGCGAAAATGGCAGCGGCCAGCCACGCGCCCGGGACCCGGAGTCGCCACAACAATCTCCAGAAAAGCAGGGTAGCAAAGGCGTGCAGCAGGACGTTCTCCACGTGATACGGCAACGTCCAGAAACCCCAGAGATGGTAATCAAGCCAAAACGTCGTGCCGGTGAGTGGATAATACTGTTGCAGCGCGGTGGGATGGCCCCACATTGAGCGCAGCCCAGAAACATCGCGCAGGAGTTGCGGGATCCCCGTTGTCCACGAGTCGTCATCCCAGACGAAACCACCATGCAGCGCGGGCAGGTAGACGAGCAGCGTCATGACCACCAACGCGAAGCTGAAAACCCACGGCTTCGGTATGGCAATGGTTTTCACGAGCGGCCGGGATGCTTCCGGGCCGTGTGAGGAGTGATTGGCCGCAGGCTGCGGGCTTGCCATTGCGGCATCTTAGTCCAGCGCTTCCGGGACAGGCAAGCCGGCATTGAGAAGTTCAGGACACGCCTGCCAGTCTGACATTGACTTGCTCCCCCGACGATCGCGGGTCGCAGACAAATATGGGCGCGGAGGGCATGCTCCTCCGTGGTGGTTTGTCTGGCGCATACAAAGCTGGTCGGGCTTGGCGAGTTCGGATAGACTCTCGCACTGTTGAAACTGCGCAAGGTCATCCCGGTGTTGATCATCGCCGCTGGCATTTGGGCGTATCACAACAGCTTTCATGGGTCATTCATTTTTGACGACACGCCTTCCATCCCCAAGAATCCGCACATCCGTCACTTGTGGCCGATTTGGGATGCGCTATCGCCCTCCGCCAGGTCGCTGGTAGGCGGGCGCCCCATCGTCAACTTTTCGCTGGCCCTCAACTACGCGATGGGAGGTTTGGCCGTTTGGGGG
>JBEKUF010000088.1:0-14227 GCA_049515295.1 Verrucomicrobiia bacterium
CGTCCGGACGGGATCAGTTTCCCCGGTCGCTATCAGGAGGTTCTCCCCACGATCGGCGAAATGGTTCGGACCATTGCACCGCACGAGCCCGTCCATATCAACGTCCGCAGCGAGGAGGTCGAATCGACTGCCCGACGGACTGTTGGTAAAGCCCCCAACGTGTTCTACCACCGTATCCTGTCCTACGAACCATGGTGTCGTGACCACGGACCGATCTTCGTTACACGTGGCCATCAACTCGCCGTGGTCGACTGGCGCTACAACGCCTATGGCAACAAGTATCCCCTTCATGACGACGATGACGCCGTGCCGCAACGTGTCGCCGAGTTGCTCCGTCTCCCCCTCTTCAGTCCGGGCATCGTGATGGAGGGCGGTTCCCTCGACGTCAACGGCGCGGGCACGCTCCTCACCACCGCGTCCTGCCTGCTGAATCCTAATCGCAATCCCCATCTGAACCAGCAGCAGATCGAGCAGTATCTTCGCGATTACCTCGGCGTCTCCAACGTCCTCTGGCTCGGCGACGGCATCGCCGGCGATGATACCGATGGCCACATCGACGACCTGGCGCGGTTCGTAAACCCGACCACCGTGGTAATTGTCGTTGAGCAAGACCCGCAGGACGACAACTACCGGCCCTTGCAGGAAAACCTCAAACGCCTCCACGCCATGCGCGATCAGGATGGTCGGCCGTTGCGCGTCATCGAGTTGCCCATGCCCGGCCTCATCGAATACGACGGCAAGCGATTACCGGCCAGCTACGCCAATTTCTACATCGCCAACCACGTGGTTCTCTTGCCCACCTATCGCAACCCGTCCACCGACATGGCCGCCATCGACACCCTACAAAACCTGTTCCCCGACCGCCGCGTCGTCGGCATCGACAGCACCAACCTCATCTGGGGCCGCGGCTCGTTCCACTGTCTCACCCAGCAGCAACCCGCTGTCTAGTATGGTGTCCCTTACGCTTCCTTGCAGTGCCTGTCATTCTGAGCACAGCGAAATCGCCGCGAGCCGTCTGTCGTGCCGCGACGGCAAATCTCTGTCGTAACCGAGGTTCAACCCCGATTCCTCGTTATTTGGTAGGCCATATTTGGGTTCGTTTTTGGCTTTCCTTTCACCAGTTTTCCACGCCGGCTTGCACGAACTTGGGTTCGTTTTGCAATTTTGCTTTTTTGCGTGGCCCTACCCCCCCATACGGCTTCTCCTTCGTAGGGTCGGCTCCCATGCCCACCCTGCCTTCGTAGCGACGGCGCTTGCCCGCCTCAGGCGTGGTTTACCCGCCGTCGGCGGGGCAAGCCTCCCGCCTGCGTGGCCGAAGCCACTTCGGCGAGGCGAAGGCCCGGCGAGCCGCGTTCCCGGCCTCAGTCCTTATGTCAAAGAGCAATCACGAGGGTCCTCGGCCCGGCGATCCATTGCGCAATCGCCTGACCCACCCCAACGCCGATTACGACTCTTCTCATGGCACCGTGCAGTATATCGCACACCGATAATAGAGTCAACTAAAACAATCGCTACCCGATCCAGGTCGCGCAACAGGGACGCGTCGCACGTCGAGTGGGACATAACCGCTGAAAACTGCTCGATTCGCCATGGCCGGAATGCTATTTCTAGCACCATGGCTCCGAAACCCCGCCCGCCTTCAAGTCCGCCAGCCCGGTGGCTTTTCGCAAGACTGCCAAGCTTGGGTATTTTCCTCCTGCTGCTGTTGGTGAGCCCGGGGTGCGGGAAGTACCGGTCAAAGAGAGCTCTTGAGAGAGGCTGGGAAGCAGGTCGCAAGCATGATTACAACCTCGCCATTGCTGAGTTCAGCGAAGCCATCCGGCTCAATCCGAAGGAGGCTACAGCCTACAACAACCGGGGACTCGCCTACGACCGCAAGGGCGAGCATGACAAGGCCATCGCCGATTACAGCGAAGCCATCCGGCTCAAACCGGACTATGTGGAGGAGCCCTATTACAACAGGGGAGCCTCCTATGACCTCAAAGGCGACTATGACAAGGCCATTGCCGATTACAACGAAGCCATCCGGCTCAAGCCGGATTTTGTCAATGCCTACAACAACAGGGGACTCACCTACACACATAAAGGCCACTACGGCAGGGCCATCGCTGACGAAAACGAAGCCATTCGTCTCAATCCGAAGGAGGCTACAGCCTACAACAACCGGGGACTCGCCTACGACCTCGAAGGCGATTATGACAAGGCCCTCGCCGACGAAGACCGAGCCACTCGTCTCGATCCGAAGCTAGCCACAGCGTACGGCGTCCGGGGAGACGCCTACTACCGTAAAGGCGACTATGACAAAGCCATCGCTGACGAAAACCAAGCCATCCAACTCAACCCGAACCAAGCGAATACCTATTGCAACCGGGGACTCGCCTACGACCGTAAAGGCGACTATGACAAGGCCATTGCCGACGAAAACCGAGCCATCCAACTCAACCCGAACCAAGCCGCAGCCTACAACAACCGGGGTCTCTCCTACGACCACAAGGGCGACTACGACAAGGCCGCCTCCGATTACAGCGAAGCCATCAGGCTCAAGCCGGATTTGGTGAAGTCCTACAACCATCTCGCCTGGCTGTTGGCTGCCTGCCCAAATGCCAATTTTCGGAATGGGGCGAAGGCGGTCGAATATGCAAAGAAGGCCTGTGAATTGTCGGGATGGAAGGACGCTTCCACACTCAGTACGCTGGCGGCGGCCTACGCCGAGGCTGGGGACTTTGACAACGCCGTCAAATGGCAGAACAACTACTTGGAATCCGATTATCTAAAATCCAATCCGTCGAACGATACCTTGGAGAAGGCCCGCCAGCGCCTCAGTCTCTACCAACAGAAGAAGCCGTACCACGAAGAGAAGCCGTGAGTCCGGCACTGCGTCACGTAGCTGACGCCATCTTCAGTAGCTTCTTCCACCGCGCTTCACTGACCGGCATCACGCTCAAGCGCCCCATCCGAACCAGTTCAAAATCCCGAAATTCGCCATCAGCCTTGACCTCCGCCAGCGTCACCGGCCGCGCCAGCCGCTCCCTTGGTTTCAAGTCCACCACCACCAACCGCGCATCCTTCTCTTTCGGGTCGGGATACGGATCGCTCGTGACCTCCGCGATACCGACAATCTGTTTCTCATCGCCCGTATGATAAATGAACGCGAGATCGCCCCGTTTCATCGACCGCAAATGTTTCAGCGCCAGCGCATTCGACACGCCGTCCCACACGGCCTTTTTGTCCCGCTCCAGGTCGGCATAGGAATACGTACTTGGCTCCGTCTTCAGCAGCCAATGGTTCGCCATATCAGGTCACCTCGACGGTATTCTGGGCAGAACACATCTGCGGTTTCAAGCTGCATCCCTCGATTTCAGCCCCGCATCGCGACTCATAATTGACTCGGTCGCGCGCTTCCGCTATATTACGAACTGGGTCGCCTATGCCAAAGCTGCACATACTCTCGCCAGGCTCGCTCGCCACAACGATTGAGCTGACGGAAAAACTCATCACAATTGGGCGAACGGCTGAGAATGCCATTCGTATCCAGGATACAAATGTCTCGTCGCGCCACGCGATTTTGGTCCGTGATGGCGACGATTATCAATTGCACGACTTCAAGTCGACCAACGGCACTTTCGTAAATGGCGAACCGATCATGGCGGTGAAACTGAAGGATGGCGCCTCGATTCGCTTTGGCTCAGTCGAACTTCGCTACGAATCCGGTCTCGCCAAGGCTGCAACCCCGGGACTCAAACAAGCGGACCAGGAAATGATCCGCACGCCCAATAGGGGACCCGGCAGCAAGGAGCGCGCCGGTATGGCAAAAAGGACGAAACCAGAGTACGCCGCCGGGGCGTTGCAGGCCGGCCCCGTTACGTTCCAGCCATTGTTTACCGCCAATCCCATCCCTCCGCCGCCTCCCAAGAAGTCCGACCAAGAGCCTCACACCTGAGCCCGCCGCGGCCTCCCATGGATTTCAGGTCCTCTATTCCGGAATGATTCCCATCCGGTCCGAGGGCCAGTAAATCTTCGTTACGCGCCCGACAATGCTGCGCTTTGGCACCGGTCCCCAAAAGCGGCTGTCCAAACTCGACCGCGAATTGTCCCCCAGCACAAAATACTCGTCGTCCCCTAATTGAACGGAATTCGTCTCCGACGCCAGATACTGTGATCCACCAAAGTCATGGATCAACACGAAACCCGAATACCCGTTCTTGCCGGAGGCGATTGTTTCGAAAATGGGCGGATCGGTTACTCGCTGCCCATTGATGCACAGGTACGGTGGTTGAATGCTGACGCGTTCACCGGGCAAGCCAGCGATCCTCTTAACATAGTAGGCTGCTCTGGGCGACCTGGCCAAGTCGGGGATCTCGTCAGTTCGGAATACCACAATGTCGCCACGGTGCGGCGAGCTGAATCGATACGCCAGCTTATCGACAAAGATATGGTCTCCCCGCGTTGGATTCTCCACGCCGGGTTTGCTATCCCCTCGCAGCGTTGGTTCCATCCCAGCGGTCGGGATCCGAAACGGCTGCACGAACAACGTCCGAATTCCCAAGAAGGTAATGACAAAAAGAATCATGTGTCCCACCCACGCCAGCACAAGCACTCGACTTCCCTGGAGCGGCACGTGCTCTTTCACGACTCGGCTGCGATAGGCCTGTATGATCGACCACAGCTGGATTACGTATAACGCCACCGCCTGCACAACCTCGGGCACATACGAGGCGCCACACGATATGCCAAGAAAGAGCAATCCGAGCATAATGTCGCGGTTGTAGAACTGTCCCAGTCCGGGAAACAGAGAGGAAAGAAATGCGGCCAGCCAGGGCCGGCCCGCAGCATCATCCGCTGTACTTCTCGTTGAGCGATAGGCATGCACCAGCATGCCAATCCACACCAGTGCCGCGAATCCCCCAGCGCAAAACGCCGCAATCACTCCCGGAACCAGCCGCGACGCCGCCAGCCAAACCGCAATCCCGGCGGCCGCATAACAACCGATGAACCAGATGGCACCAACGGTAATGCGTCCAGAGAGCGCCTGGCCAAGACCCGGAACCAAGTCGGAAACAGCTACCGCTCCCCACCGCGGAAGCCGCGACTGACTGGCTATCGCCTCATCCACGCTCGAAGACTAACTCACCCGCCTGCTTCTTGTCCACCACCACCTTGATCCTGTCCCCCTCCTTGAAATTGCCCGACAGGATTTCCAGCGACAGCGCGTCGAGAATCTTCCTCTGGATGACGCGCTTGAGCGGTCGCGCCCCGAACACCGGGTCGTAGCCCTCGCGCGCGATCACGTCTTTCGCCACGTCGGTGACCGTCACCGCAATGTTCTGGTCCGCCAGCCGTTTCTGGACGCGGGCCAGCTGGATGTCCACGATCTTCTTGATGTCCTCGCGCGTCAACCCGTGGAACAACACGACCTCGTCCACGCGGTTCAGGAATTCGGGTCGGAAATGCGCCCGCAAATCGTCCATCACGCGCTGCCGCACCGCCTCGTCGTCCCCCTGCCGCTCAGCAAAGTGCTGCGAACCGATGTTGCTCGTCATGATCAACACCGTGTTCTTGAAATCCACGATGCGCCCCTGCCCGTCCGTCAGCCGCCCGTCATCGAGCACCTGCAGCATCACGTTGAACACGTCATGGTGCGCCTTCTCAATCTCATCCAGCAGCACCACCGAGTACGGCCGGCGCCGCACCGCCTCGGTCAACTGCCCGCCCTCTTCGTAGCCCACGTACCCCGGCGGCGCGCCGATCAACCGCGCCACCGTGTGCTTCTCCATGTATTCGCTCATGTCGATACGCACCATCGCATTCTCGTCGTCAAACAGAAATTCCGCCAACGCCCGCGCCAGTTCCGTCTTGCCCACGCCCGTCGGCCCGAGAAAAATAAACGAGCCGATGGGCCGATTCGGGTCCTGCAACCCGCTCCGCGCCCGACGCACGGCATTCGACACCGCCGCAATTGCGTCCTCCTGCCCGACAACGCGCAATCGCAGACGGTCCTCCATGTGCACGAGCTTCTCGCGCTCGCCTTCCAGCAACCGCGACACGGGAATCCCCGTCCATTGCGCCACCACTTCGGCAATGTCGTTGTCCGTGACCTCTTCGGTCAGCATCTTCGAGGTCTTCTGGAGTTTCGTCAGCTTCTGGTCGGCGGCTCCCAGTTTCTTCTCCAGGTCCGGCAACCGTCCATACTGGATTTCGCTGGCCTTGCTCAGATTGCCCTCGCGCTTCGCCTGCTCCATCTGTTCCCGCGACATCTCAATCGCCGATTTCAAATTCCGGATCTCATCGACCACGCCTTTTTCATTTTGCCATTGCGCTTTGAGCTTCTTGCTTTTCTCTTGGAGATCCGCCAGCTCTTTTTCCAGCTTTTGCAGGCGCTCCTTGCTCGCCTTGTCGCTCTCCTTCTTCAACGCCGCACGCTCGATCTCCAATTGCATCACCCGCCGCTCGATCTCGTCGATCTCTGTCGGCAGCGAATCCAACTCGATCCGCAGCCGCGACGCTGCCTCATCGATCAGGTCAATCGCCTTGTCCGGCAGGAACCGGTCCGCGATGTACCGATGCGACAACACCGCCGCGCTCACCAGCGCGCTGTCCTGGATGCGCACGCCGTGGTGCACTTCATACCGCTCCTTCAGGCCGCGCAAAATGGCAATGGTGTCTTCCACGGACGGCTCGCCGACAAAAATCGGCTGGAACCGCCGCTCCAGCGCCGGGTCTTTCTCGACGTACTTGCGGTACTCGTCCAGCGTGGTCGCGCCAATCGTGTGCAATTCCCCGCGGGCCAGTGACGGCTTGAGCATGTTCGCCGCGTCCACCGGCGCGCCCTCGGCCTTGCCCGCGCCCACCACCGTGTGCAATTCGTCAATGAACACGATGATGTTGCCCTCGCTGGCAATCACTTCCTTGAGGAACGCCTTGAACCGGTCTTCAAATTCGCCACGGTATTTCGCCCCGGCCAGCATTGAGCCGATATCCATGGAAATGAGCCGTTTACCCTTGAGTCCCTCGGGCACGTCGCCGCTGACAATCCGCCGCGCCAGCCCTTCCGCTATGGCCGTCTTGCCAACGCCGGGGTCGCCAATGAGAACCGGGTTGTTTTTCGTTCGCCGCGACAGCACTTGAATGACCCGCCGAATCTCCGTGTCCCGACCGATGACCGGATCGAGTTTGCCGCGTCGCGCATCCTCCGTCAGGTCGCGCCCGTACTTGGTCAACGCCTGGTACTTGTCTTCGGGATTCTGGTCCGTCACCCGGGTGTTACCGCGGACTTCGCGCAACGCTTTTAGGATCGCCGACGGCGTCACGCCGTGCGCCTTGAGAAGATTTGTCGTGCCCGCGATACCCAGCAGCATGTGCTCCGTGCCGACGAACTGGTCCTTCAATTTGTCGGCCTCCGTGAACGCCGCCTCCAGCGCCGCCCGCAGCCCCTTGCTCATCGACACCTGGCTCGCATCGGCTCCATGAACCTGCGATCGGCGATTCAGGGCGTCGTCCAGCGAACGAATAATGGCGTCCGCGCTTGCGCCGAGTTTGTCGAGCAACGGACGCACCAGTCCGTCTGGCTGTTGAATCAGCGCTGACAATAGGTGTTCGCAGTCAACCTCCGGATGGTTGAGCTTCTGGGCAATTTCCTGCGCCGACTGCAGCGCCTCCTGGCCCTTGATGGTAAATTTATCAGGACGAATCATACGCCACTAAATCCTAGCACACAGGGTGCCATACCGCGAATCACGTTACCGGCGCGCGTCTCCCACCGCGACGCTGGCGCAGATTGTCACATCCGTCGCGTGGTGTCACAGTCGTCAAGCCAACTTGGCGGACGGTGAAGCGTCGAAGCCCCCCGACGGATGGCTACTCCGATTCGTGCAGCTTGGCGAGTATTTCCGGCAGCCGCTGGATGGCCGCGTTCACTCGTTTGAATTCCTTGTGGGGAATCGCCGGCGCCCCCAGCATGATCGAGCCGGGCGGAACGTCCTTGGTCACGCCCGCTTGCGCCATGATGATGCTCTTGTCCCCGATCGTCAGATGCCCCGCCACGCCAACCTGCCCGGCCAGAGTCACGTGATTACCGATGATCGTGCTGCCGGCTATGCCCACCAAGCCGCAGATGATGCAGTGATCGCCGACCACGCAGTTGTGGCCGATCTGCACCAGGTTGTCGATCTTCGTGCCCTTGCCGATCCGCGTCCGGCCGAACCGCCCGCGGTCGATCGCCGAGTTCGCGCCAATCTCGACGTCATCCCCAATCTCCACGTTGCCCACCTGGGGTATCTTCTTGTGAGTGCCGCCCACGGCCTCATAACCGAAACCGTCCGCGCCCAGCACAACCCCCGAATGCAGAATCACGCGGTCCCCCACCATCGTCCGTTCGCGAAGGCTCACATTCGCATAGAACCGGCAATCAACTCCCACGCGGCTCTCGTGGCCGATGTAATTGCCGGCCCCGATGATCGTGCGGTCGCCAATCACGGCACGATCTTCAATCACCGCGTGCGGCTGGATGGATACATCTTTGCCCAAACGGACGGTGGAAGCCACGACGGCCGTTGGATGAACGCCCGGCGGAAAGGTTACCGGCGGCGGCGCAACCTGTCGGACCAGCTCGGCAAATGCCTCCGACGGATTGTCGACACGGATAAGCACCCGATCAAAGTCAACTTTCAGATCCCGGGCGACAATCACCGCGCCGGCATGCGTCGCCTTGACCGCCGCCTGGTACCTGGGGCTGGCCAGAAAACTCACATCGCTCGGTGTGGCCTCGCGCAGGCCGGCCAGCCCGGTTACCAATTGGTCGGGGTTGCCGGACAGCTCACCACGAACCATCCGCGCAATATCGCGTGCCGTTAGCTGCACACTTACTTCTTGTCGCCCTTGCTGTCCGCTGGCTTGGGCGCCTCAGCGCCTTTCGGCTGGTTCTTGTTCAGAATCTTGAGGATGTCGTCGGTGATCTCCAGCGAGTCCTGGCTGTACACGAGCGCTGGCACTCCGTTAAGCGTGTTGCCGGATTTATCAAGGACAAGTTGGTAGCCGGCGTCACGAGCTTCCTTCTCAATCACGTCTTCGATCTCCTTGAGTACCGTCTGGCGCATCCGCTGGGTCTGTTCCTCGAGGATCTTGCGGTGACTCGTGCGGTAATCGTCGATATCCCGCTGCATCTTCTGCGTCTCCGTCAGCTTGTCCGCCACCGCTTTGCGTTTCTGTTCGCGAACCTCGGCTGTGTACTCCGGCTTGTCCTGGTCGTCGCGCAGTTTGTTGAGCTCGTCGATCTCCTTCTTGTAATTGGCCATCATGTCGTCGTGCTCTTTGTTGAACGTATCGGCGGTCTCCTTGAGCTTGGCCGACGCAATCGGCGTTTTGTAATACTCGTTGAAAACCTTGTTCAGGTCGATCGTAACAATGCGACCTGCCGGTACCTGCGCTGATGCACTCAGTGCCAGACCCAACGCCGCCGTGGTGACGAATGCAACAATTGTGTTCTTCATGGTATTCCTACAACCTTTCTGTCGTTCCTTTCGGTTTATCGCTCCCCAGCATATCAGAACTGGTAGCCAACACTAAACTGAAATTTTCCGACCCGACCCGTCTCCTTGTCGGTCATGATCGGATACCCATAATCCAGCCGCAGAGGCCCAATCGGCAGGTTGAGCCGCAGACCAATGCCCGCGTCTGATTTCAAATCGCTCACCGTAACTTCATACGCGTCGGGATAGACGTTACCGATGTCGAAGAACACCGCGCCCCGCACGCGTTCAATGATCGGGTAACTGTATTCGGCGGTCCCGTTAATGGACGTGTTGCCGCCAACGGGCTGCTGGTTGACATCCTTTGGGCCGACGTTGCGGAACGCAAACCCCCGCAATGTATTCGCGCCGCCGAGAAACAGTCGATCAAAGATGGGCACCGCGTCTACCGGGCGAGATACCGAGTGTTTCGGTTCAGTGCTGGTGACGATGGTCTCAATAACATTCGTGCCGTTTGCTGCCGTCGAACCAAACGCGTCGACCACTCTGGCTGCCCCTAGCAGCTCGAACACCTGCTGGTTGGGTAACGGGAAAAACACCGAACTTTGGAGATTCAGCTTGTACACGTTGACATCGCCTCCCACTGCCCCGCCGGCTATCTCGGCGTTCAACTCCGTGCGTGTTCCGCGCGTCGTCAGAAACACGCTGTCACGCGTATCATACGTGACCGTGCCGGAAACGGAACTCCGAAGGTGAGAGCCGCTTTGCGACTGCAACTCCGGGGAGGCCGACTTGTCCACATCGATGGAAATGTACTGTAAACTGTATTGGATCTGCCCGCGCAAAAACTCGGTAAACGCCTTTTCCAATGATAGCGACGCACCCGTGGTCTGTTCGTTGTAAACCGCGCTCAGGTAGTTGGCTGCATGGTGAAACACATCGAACCCCAACGACAGCTTCTTGTCGAGAAACCATGGCTCGACAAACGACAAAATCTCATCCTGCCGCTTCAAGCCCACCTGCAGCCGCAGCCGAAGCTTCTCGCCGCCACCCGTAAATGACGGCCAGTTGAACAAATCGAAGTTGCCCTGCGTCATCTCCACAAACCCAATCAGGCTGTCCACCGAACTGAAACCTGCCCCGAAATTGACCGAGCCGGTGCGCTGTTCTTCCAGGTTGATCGCCAGATCCTTGCGGTTGGGTACGTCAGTGGGTTCGGGATCCGCCTCCACCTTCGAGAAATACCCGAGGTTCTTGAGGCGCTCGACGCTGCGATCAACCCGCACGGTATCGTAGATTTCCCCGGGGTGCACCGCCAGTTCGCGGCGTATCACCTTGTCCTTGGTCTTCGCGTTGCCGCGGATCTCAATCTTCTCGATGTAGGTCAACTCCCCTTCATGGATGGCATACGTAATGTCAATCCGACCCGTATTGACGTTGGGCGACCGAATCGGGCGCACATCCGTGTCCAGGTAGCCGCGCGCTCCGTAGTAATCCACGAGTGCCTTCTGGTCGGCTGACATTGCGGTCGGCGTGAACGTCTTTCCGGTTGTCATCTTGAGTTGCTTGTCCAACTCCGTGCTCGGAAACAACCGATTGCCGTCGATGGCGACCGCGCCAACCTTGTACTGCGCACCCTCGAACAGGTCGATGTACACCACCATCCACTGGGGGCTGACGCGCTGGACCCGCGTTCCGCGAATGTCCATATCGATATATCCGTTGGAGTGGTAATGGTCGCGAAGCTTGTCGAGGTCTTCTTTGAAGTCCTCCTCTTTCAACACGCCAGTTCCCGCCAGCCAGGAACCCCACCAGTGTCGCCGGGTCTTCAACAACTTGCACAAACGCTGGTCGGTATACGCCCTGTTTCCCGTGAACTTGATCGCTTTGACAAGCACGCGTTCACCTTCGTGGATCTTGAATCTCAACACCGCCTTGCCCGTGTCCTTGTCCACTGCGACCTCGTAGGTGACCTTCGCATCCGGGTACCCAGCCTTCTGATACAAGTCCTGCATCTTCTGGGCATCGTCGTGCGCCTTGCGCTCATCCAGGCTGTCCCCCACCTTCTGAGTGGATTCCCGCCGCAGGCGCTCCTCCTTGAATCGCTTTTCCCCCTCGAGGATGATTTCTTTGATCGTCGCCTTGCCCTGCACCTGAAAAACAATCCGCACGCCATCAACCACCGGCTCCTCCAACACGCGCACATCGAAGAAATAGCCGGTGTTGATCAGGTTGCGCACGTCCTGTTCGATGATCTCTCGCGACCGTGGTTTACCCACGGCAGTTTGGATGTTGGCCATGACGATCGAACGGTTGACGGTTTCAGGACCGACAAACCGGATTTCAATATCGCGAACGATATCTTCGTCCCCGGCGTCTTGGGCCAGGGAATACGAACTCGAAACCGCCACGGCGAGGAACAGCAGGAGCGCCCACTCCAGCCGCCTCATTCTTCGCCCCCTTCAAAGCTCGGAATATCCGCCTCGTCAATTCTTGCATGATCTTCAAATCGCGTGTACTCACCGCGGAACGTCAAATCGATCTTCCCCGTGGGGCCATTTCGCTGCTTGGCAATGATCAGGTGCGCCTCGCCCTTCTTCTCTTTCTTCCCCTCGTCGTCTGCATACAACTCCGGTCGTGCCAATAGACCCACCACATCCGCATCCTGTTCAATGGCTCCGGACTCGCGAAGGTCGGCCAGTCGGGGGGTGCCTTCATCACGCGATTCCGGCTGCCGGTTCAACTGGCTCAGAACCAGGATGGGGATGCTCAATTCCTTGGCCAGTGCCTTCACCCCGGCAGAAATGTCGGCCACCTCGGCCTGCCGGCTGCTCTCGGCACGGCGCGACGGGGCGCGCATCAGTTGCATGTAGTCGATTACCAACAGTTGGATCTTGTATTGCTGCTTCATTCGCCGCGCCCGTGCGCGCACCTGATTGACCGTCAGCCCCGCTGAGTCGTCGATATACAGTGGCGCTTTCATCAACTGGCTGGCCGCCGCCGTCAACTTGTGATGATGTTCGTCCTTGGGGAAGCCGTCGTGCAGCAATCGCAGGTTCACCCTCGCCCGCGAGCACAGCATACGAATGATCAACTCCTCTCCCGACATTTCCAGACTGAATATCCCGACCGGGATATTCCGATCTACGGCCACACTCTCCGCGATGTTCATCGCCAGCGCGGTTTTCCCCATCGAGGGACGACCGGCGACGATGACCAGATTGCCGTTGTGCAGCCCCGACGTCAACTTGTCCAAATCGCGGAAGCCGGTTGCCAGGCCCATCACTTCGCCCCGCCTCTCGTACATCCGCTCGATACTCGACATGGCGTCCATGACCAGAGGCTTGGACGGCTTGATGATGTCGCTCGTCTTCTCCGCGGTAATACTGAAGATGCGTTGCTCGGCTTCGTCGATCCACGCTTTGACGTCGTCCTGCTGTTCGAACGATTGGGAAATGACCTCATGAGCGGCGCCGATGAGCTGGCGCAATTGGTGTTTCTCCCAGACGATGTCGACGTAGTGCCCGATGTTGGCGGTGGTCGGCACGCGCGTGATCAAATCGCTCAGGTAGGACGGTCCGCCAATCTCCTCGAGCTGGTTCTTGTCCCGCAGCCGCTGCGTCAGCGTAATGAGATCCACCGCCTGCAGCGCGTCCTGCAACGCCGAGATCTCACGGAAAATGGCTTGGTGGGCGGAATAGTAGAAATGATTGTCGCTTAAACGCTCGCGAACCTCGGAGCCGGCCTCGGCGGGGCTGAGTAACATGGCCCCCAAAACAGCCATTTCGGCTTCGAGACTGTTTGGCAACACGCGATCCAGAGCCAGGATGCTGGCCGACCTCCCCCTCCCTAGCACCGCAACTCGTCCCGGGTCGCGGCTCGGTGCCGCGGCGGTTGCTCCCGCTTGGGTGGCGGTTGCGGATGCGAGAGGGTTCGTCGAAGACATATAGCCGCCCCACAGAACTCGTTCGGCTATTTCTTCTTATCAGCCTTCGGTGTCTTCTTGCCAGCTTTTTCGTCTGCGGCGGCCGGCTTCTTCGCGGGCACTCCCTCACCTTCGGGGCCGACCACCCAGATCTTTACTTTGGTCGCCACCTCGGGATGAAGCTTCACATCAACGTCATACACGCCCAGTTCGCGGATCGGGTGTTCCAACACGATCTTTCGCCGATCCACTTCGATCCCTTCCTTCTTCAGCGCCTCCGATATGTCGGTGGGCGTGACCGACCCGTACAACTTGCCGTCTTCTCCCGCCGCCGCCGTGATGGTGTAGGACTGTTTCACCAACTGCCCGGCCGCTGTCTTCGCGTCCTCCAGTTGGGCGGCAAGTGAGGCCTCGCGCTTCTTGCGCAGTGATGCCACTCGCCGCAGGTTGCCCGGCGTGGCCGGCATGCCCAGCCCCTTCGGGATCAGAAAGTTTCTCGCGTACCCGTCGGCGACAGTGACTGTATCGCCTTCGGCCCCCAGGTTGTCTACGAGGGCAGTTAAAATGATTTGCGTGCTCATGGTAGTGGTGACTCCGTCCTAGCGCACGAGTAACATGATGCGCGCGCGTTTGATTGCTGTGGCCAGTTGCCGCTGGTGCTTGGCGCAATTGCCGGATATCCGTCGCGGCAGGATCTTGCCCCGCTCTGTCATGAATTTCTTCAGCAAATCCGCCTGCTTGTAGTCGATCTCGATCTGGTCCATGCACAACTTGCAGTCGCGCTTGATAATAATGTCCCGCTTCGATCGCTTGCCCTCTCGGCCCTCTCGGTTGTCCC
>JBEKUF010000089.1:0-14101 GCA_049515295.1 Verrucomicrobiia bacterium
CACCACGCAGTGGAACCGTCCCGTCAACCCGACTTGTTTGGTAGCCTGCTAGGCCGTGGCCTTGTTCTCGATGTCGGCGACCTCAAGGTTCGGCACGAGAATATGCACGATCAGCAACGCCAAGAGATACGCGACGCTCCCCATGAGGAAGACGGGGAAATAGTTGCCGGTGTGCTTCAACACCTTGCCGGTGACGAAGAACAGTATGAGTCCGCCGATGGCCCCGATCATGCCGCCCAGACCTGTCACCGAACCCACCAGTCGCTTGGGAAACATGTCGCCCGCGAGACTGAAGACATTGGCCGACCATGCTTGGTGAGCCGATGCGGCAATGGTGATGAGGATCGCCGCAGTCCACTTGCTGTCGGTCGTGGTCGAAAATACGACGGGCACGACACAGGCGGCGCAGATCAGGAGCGTAATCTTGCGGGCCTTGTTAACCGACCAACCCTGCTTCATAAAGGCGCCCGCGAGCCAGCCACCGGCAATGCTGCCCACGGAGGCGACGACATAGATGAGCATGATCTGGTATTTGCGGTCTGCGGGGCCGAGGTGGAATTTTGTGTTGAAAAAATCCGGCGAGCCGAACAGGTAGAACCACCAGAAACAATCCGTCATGAGCTTGGCGATGGCGTAGGCCCAGGTCTGTTTGTGAGGGAAGAGCCGACGCCACGGGATCCTGACCGTGGGCTCGACCGTCTCGCCCTGGATATACGCCAACTCTTGCTTGTTGACCCGCGGGTGGTCTTCAGGTTTTCGATAAATTGCCAGCCAGGCGACGATCCACAGGAGATCAATGACGGCCGTGATGATAAACGCGCCTCGCCAACCGACCGTGGTTCCGGCGATGGTGATCGCGGAGAACTGGGCAACGACGAACGGAAGCCCCCAAGGCACGAGAATACCGCCAATGTTGGAACCGGAGTTGAACAGGCCGGTGGCCAGGGCCCTCTCGCGTTTCGGGAACCATTCGGTCGTGGTCTTGATGGCCGCCGGGAAGTTGCCGCCTTCGCCCAGCCCCAGCAGAATGCGGCAGATGAGAAAGCCCGTGACCGCGCTGCCGAACAGGTGCCCGATCTCCGGCGCAAACGCATGTGACATGGAAGCCACTCCCCAGAACGCGCAGGCAAAGACGAATCCCCAGCGCAACCCCATCACGTCCATCAACCGGCCCATGACGATCATGCTGACCGCGTAGGCAGCGCTGAAGGCCACCTGCATGTTCCAGTAATCCTCCTCGGTCCAGCCGATGGTTTTGCGCAGCTCGGGCGCCAGATTGCCAAACACGCCGCGGTCGATGTAGTTGGCGGTTGTGACCCAGAACAGCAGCGCGCAGATCACCCACCGAAAGTTGGTCTGGCGAGCCTCGCCAGTGGTCGCCCCGGAGACTGTTGCTAAAGCCATATCCGATTCCACCTCTCGTTAAGCATTATCTCTGGACCCGGGCGCTTCCGTCCACCATGACCTTTTCCACTTCTTTTTGCGTGGCCATGGAGGTGTCCCCCGGGGTGGTCATGGCCAACGCGCCGTGCGCCGCGCCGTAGTCCACCGCCTGTTGCGGGTCGCCCGTCTTCAGGAAGCCGAAAATCAAACCGCTCGCAAAACTGTCGCCGCCACCCACGCGGTCGAGGATTTCCAACGCCGGGTACTGGCGGCTCTCGTAAAACTTGCCGTCCATCCAACAAATGGCGCGCCAATCGTTCTTCGTCGCCGTGATGACCTTCCGCAGCGTGGTCGCCGCGACCTTGAAGTTCTTGAATTCGTCCACCGCCTTCCCGATCATCTTCTTGAAGGCGTCGGTCTCGATCCTGGTGATGTCGTGGTCCAGGCCTTCGACCTCGAACCCGAGGCAGGCGGTGAAATCCTCTTCGTTACCGATCATCACGTCGACGTATTTGGCGATTTCGCGGTTCACCTCGCGCGCCCGGGGCTGGCCGCCGACGCTCCTCCACAGGCTGGGCCGATAATTCAAATCGTAGCTGACGACCGTGCCATGCTTGGCCGCGGCCTTGACAGCCTCGATGGTCAACGCCGCCGTGCTCTCGCTCAACGCCGCGAAAATCCCTCCCGTGTGAAACCAGCGCACGCCGATGCGGCCAAAGATCTTCTCCCAATCGAAATCGCCCGGCTTGAGCTGGCTGGCCGCCGTGTGACCGCGGTCGGGCACGCCAACCGCCCCGCGTATGCCAAATCCGCGTTCGGTGAAATTCAGCCCGTTGCGCGCCGACCGCCCGATGCCGTCGTCGGGCCGCCAGAGAATGAAGTCCGTGGCCACACCGCCCTGCATGATGAAATCCTCAATCAAATGGCCAACCTCGTTGTCCACGAATGCCGTGCATACCGCCGTCTTCAGGCCGAAGCATTTCCGCAGGCCACGCGCGACGTTGTATTCGCCGCCGCCTTCCCAGGCCTTGAAATCGCGCGCCGTACGGATGCGTCCTTCGCCGGGATCGAGTCGCAACATGATTTCACCCAGCGAGAGCTGGTCGTACTCGCATTTCTCGCGAATTTTCAGTGGCATATTGGTCTCCTCACAGACTTCCCGTCTTTCCGTCGCTACTCAACGCTGTGACAGACAATTACGTGGTTACGGTCGAAAACGCTCCGCCAAGCACGCCGGGACCGCCGATCACCACGCTCGTTCACCGGTTAAATCGAACAGGTTCGCTCCACTCATTGCCTGGCTCACAATCCCCATCAGCCTGTGCCACGCCACAACAGCGGTCAAAACATGGCCTGCTGCAACTGCTGCAGTTGCGGTTGCATTGTGAATCTCCAACGGTAGCCTTTCAAGCGGAGAACTTATGAGCCCGGAGCAAGCGGTTGGGCAACCAACCAGCCAGTCCAGCATTGCGCCGTCGCAGGGCTGCCACAAGACGTGAGGCCACTCCGTTGGCAGGATATCTCGGTCATTTGCCTCCTGCGGCCTTCGCGGTTTCCAAGCCTTCCACTTGCGCATTCTCGACAATCACAGGAAGCCCTTCCTTGCACGTCACCTGCACGTTCTTTAGCTGAACCGCCTTCGCGTTCTTGATCGTCAGACCTTTCGTCGCCGCGCTAATGTCCACGTTTTCGAGTACCACATTGGTTATCTGGCTTTCCGGCAAGCCCAGGATGATGCCGGCCCCGTGCCTGGTTGTTGCCTGCAGGTTCTTGATCTGAATATTGCGAAACACCGGGGTCTTATCATTAGCGGGCTGTGCCGTGTCTTGTTCGGGGGCCGGCTGTTGCACGGCATCCCCAGCCGAGTTGTACATATAGTAACACGTCAGCGTGATCGCCGGATCAACGTCCTTCATGTTGATGTCACTGTAACTGACGTTCTCCACCACGCCGCCGCGACCCCGCTGCGACTTGATGCGAATCCCATTTTCCGTTCCTTCAAATGTGCAGTTCCGCACCGTCACATTGCGAACACCACCGGCCGATTCGCTGCCGATGGACATCCCGTGACCGTGTAGGAACGTGCAACCCGTCACGGTGATGTTTTCGCAACCAAACTCGCGTCCTTCCACCTTGCGCCCGGATTTGATCGCCACATTGTCATCTCCTACGTCAATCCGGCATTTCGTAATCAGCACATTACGGCAAACGGTGGGATCGATGGCATCGGTGTTTGCCGCATGTTCGGGCGCTGTGATCGTCACGTTCGAAATGACCACGCCGTCACAATCAGTGGGAACCAGATGAAATTTGGGAGAGTCTTTGAGGGTGATGTTCTCCACGCGCAGGTTGTTGCACCTGGTCAACACGATCAAATTGGGGCGCGGCAATGTGTACCCCGGCTGTTTTCGGCGGGCCTCCTCGGCCGGCCCCCACCACTTTGCGCCGGAACCATCAATCGTTCCCCGGCCCGTAATGGTGATGTCTTGAAGGTCCTTCCCGCCGATGAACGGTACAAACGTGCTTGGCTTTCCCGCAACAGCGAAATCGGCCTGATCGTCAGTCGCTTTGATAATGGCACCTTCATCAAGTTGAACCGTGGTCCTGGTGCGCAACGTGATAGGTTTGGTCAGATACGTGCCCGACGGGAAACGTACCATGCCGCCACCGGCGTTCCCGCATTCATCGAGCGCCTTCTGGATCGCCGCAGTGTCCAGCGTCCGCCCATCCCCCTTCGCGCCAAATTCTCGAACATTAAACACTTTGCCGGAAATGCCGCCTCCCGGCGCAACGGCGTCAGCCGCCCAGCCCGTGATTGCCGGCAGCCACAAGCACGACCCCAACAGCCACACCGCCACAAGCAGCGCGCGCCGGCGCCTCTGGTTCGTCGAATTGTCCATCGCTTTCATTTTCGCTCCTGACTCCTTTCCGTCCGACGCACCACTGGTACGCCGTGGTAGACGAATGGCGATCATCTCTATGGTTCACAGCTCCGAATCATTTTCTTACCGCCAACTTCCGTTCCAGCCACGCCATAAGCTTTTCCTTGTAGCTCGGGTCGAATTTGTCCCAGTCCGTAATCCGATGTGGCGCGCCTTTGATTGCAACGATGTCGTTGGGGACGTTGTTTTCCTTGAGCTTCGACATGAAGTGGATGGTCTGGTCGTACGGGACGGTTTCGTCGGCATCGCCCTGAACGAACAGAAACGGCGGCAGCCCCGGTTTGACGTACGTGATCGGGGACATTTCCTTCAACAGCACTTGCGTCGCAGCATCCAATGTTTCCCGGCCCAACAGGGCCTGGAGCGACTTGCTGAGCCCGCCACGTCGTTCGGTGTCGGCGACCAGATCGGTCGGCGGCGAAAACCCGACGACGGCTTGCACACGTGTGTCCTCCCTGGCCAACATGGCCGCCAGACAGGCCAATTGGCCACCGGCCGAGTATCCCATCAGGGCG
The DNA here is from genome assembly GCA_049515295.1 of Verrucomicrobiia bacterium. Lineage (GTDB taxonomy): Bacteria > Verrucomicrobiota > Verrucomicrobiia > Palsa-1439 > Palsa-1439 > Palsa-1439. The sequence goes on from JBEKUF010000089.1 coordinate 4,841, forward strand.
ATACGTTGCGGGTCTCCCTTGTACTCGGCGGCGTGAGCCTTGACCCAGCGAATGGCGGTCTGCACGTCCTCAAAGCACGCGGGCCAATGGTTCGCCGGCGCGAGCCGATAGTTGATCGAAAACCAAGTGAACTCCGCGGACTTCGCCAGCGGCTCCAGGATCATTGTGGTGTCCATGCGCTTGTCACCGCTGGTCCAGCCGCCTCCGTGCACCACGACAACCACTGGAAAAGGCCCGACACCATCGGGCACATGCGCATCCAGCCGCAGGCTCTCGCCCGACGCGCGGCCATATTCGATGTCCGGTTTGTCTCCAGCAAAGACAACCCCTTCGTACCAAGCGACCAGCGACACCGCCGCCTGGATTGTTTTGAAGCCGCGTCCCGTCATGGGAGGATTTCTCTATTCGCTGAATCAAAACGATTCCCGAACAGTTTGGAAAGAGGAATCAAGGAGCATTTTCATTCAGCAGACTCTCACACGCCGGTCCTGAGTGTGATAGCCAGCGAAACGCAGCGCAGAGTTCGCCCGGCGAGCTTGACTTGTGTACGAAATCGCCTTACAGAGACTTGCGTCCCATCAGCGGGAGAGATTTGGAGAATGAATAGAAAATACTCTACTTTCATTGCAGTAGTTGCCGTGGGATGGTTGGCAGCGGTGGTTCAACTACGGGCGGGCGTCAAGGTGGACACTGTGCAGCCAGTGGAGATGGCGGTGGCGTTTCAGGTTGCCCCAAACAAGTACATCAGCACAGGCCCGAGCAATTCTCTGGCGATTGTCCTCGGCAAGCTTGGCTCGAAAAAGATTTTTACCATCATCGACATCAGCGGCGGACAGCTCAAGGATGGAGACGAAGTTCGGGTCCGCTACACTCCGCACTCGAGTAAGGGAGAGAGTGGAGGAGAACAGCCCAAGTCCAACTACTGGTTGGAGAATAGCACGGGAGTGAGGCGCGGTCGTGATGGCGATGTGTTCAAACTTAAACGAGTGGACACCAAGTTTGCTTTGGTGACGCCGACCGGGAAATTCGTGGCTGCGCCGACGAACGAGGTCGCCCTCGGCGTCTCCGCCAAGCAGGAAGGAGCGCTGCTGGTGGAGATCATCGACGTCAAAACGGGGATGTCCATTATCAAGGCGCCTGATCAGGGCGTTCAATCGGGCGCTTCCGTCGTCCCAGTGACTGACCAGTCCGAAGGGGCTTCTTCGGCTCCGGCGGGGGCCTCACCGCCTGCACCGCCCCCCGATAAGCCGGCGGCACAGTAGACTGTCGACGTTGGTCGCCTCAATCCCGGTGAAAAAGCTGGGTTGTGCCGGTCGATCTATGTACACACGCCCAGCAAGTAATCACGTCATGAGCCCCGTGCGGACGTTTACGCTCATTCCGTCCCCGTGCTGTGGGTGATGGAACACACCGTTCGAGCCTACGGAACCAATCGAATGCGGTAGTAGCGCGTGCGTGCGTTCATTGCGCCGCCAACATCCGTCATGTTGGTGACCGTGCCAAGCCCGGTGCCCTCTCCTCCCGCGGCGGATATACCGACACCGAGGATATTCGTCTGACCAGTGTCCTGCCAGCCGCCATTGGTGTAGTTGCCGCTGGTGCCACCGGTCGTGAAGTCCAATACATTCGTCCGTGACTGGACGCCCGGCACGTAGTTGGTGTCACCGCTGGCGCCAAGATACGTCACCATGATGTTGGTGCTCGACTTCACAACGCTAATGATGTGGAGGTAGGCGGCGGCGTTGGTGGGATTGAAGCCCGCCAAGAATTTGTTGGTATTGCTCATGCCGTCGCCCGTGTAGGAGGCGTTGCCACCACTTGACGGGCCGGTGAGGCCGTAGAACTGCTGCCATGGGGCGAAGGCCGAAACAACAATGATCAGATCGTTCGATCCGAGCGTGCTGTTGGCGCCGAAGGCGTTACTGGCGGTCAATGTCACCGTGTAGGTGCCCGCCGCGTACGTGTGAACGAAGATCGAGCCGCCGCTATTGGTGGCCTGGCTGTTGTCGCCAAAGTCCCAGAACAGCGTGATATTCGGCGAGCCGCTGGAGGTATCGGTGAACGTCACAGCCAACGGCTCGGTACCAGACGTCGGACTGGCCATGAAACTGGCCGTCGGGCCCGTACCGACAACCGTCAATGTCGCGTTGCTGCTGGTGACCGTACCCGCCGCGTTCGACACGATGACCGAATACGTCCCGGCGTCGCCAATCAGGGCATTCGAGATGATGAGCGTGGCGTTGTTAGCGGTGGCGTTGATGACATTCGTGCCGTTCAGCAACCATTGATAGGACGGATCCGGGACACCGGTCGCCGCCACACTGAACGTGGCCACTGTCCCTGCTGTCACCGTCATGCTGACCGGGTTGGTCAGGATGTTCGGTGCCAGTTGAGGCGCCCAGTTGTACAACCAGCACGAGGCGGAACTGGCACAGACCAGCCGGGCATCGCCGTTGGTCAGCGGGTTGAGAAAACCAAACGTGACCGAGGCTGAGTTGTCCAGATTACTGTTGCCATATTCCCACAGAATCTGGTTGCTGATGACGCCCCCTACCGGGGCCACGTAACCGTTGCCGCCGGTGGTGTCAATATGGCAATCGATCCAGGACGCTACACCGTCCGCGTTGCCGTTCGCATCCGACATCGTGATGTTGGCAACGGTGTTGCTGGATCGTGTGAGCAGACAGTTCACGAACGAAAAGCCATTACTCGCGTAGGTAGGGCCATTAGGTCCGACCACAGGTCCGAGCCAGCCGCCGGGTGTGGAGCCGTTGTCGGTGCGTGGGGCGGCCAGATTGTACTGGCTGGCAGTCGGAATCGTCTGGAATTGGCAATTGGTTATGAAGAGATTGCCGCCACCCCAGATGTAGTCGTAATTACCCTGCACGAGGCTGTTGTAGAAATAGCCCTGGGACTGTGGTTGCCCGTTGGCGTAGATGGTGTCCTGACGGCTGTCCACTTCGGCGTTGTTCAAGATGAACCGCGCGGCCCCCGCTTCAAGCATCAACGCTTCGGCTTGGGAGCCTCCTTGCGGTGTCGTGTTGACGACCGTCATGTTTTCGATCGCCAGGTCGTTGGCATACACCTTGAACGCCATCCGGCTGTGCGTGGAGCCATTGTTGCTATTGTTGTTGAGGTAGCCAACCACCGTACCCGTACGACTTTGGCCACGGAACGTGATGTGGTTCTTGTTCTTGGTGTCGACGATTTCCGTGTAGGTGCCGTTGCGAATATTCACCAGCGTGTACGTCGTGTTCCCGCTGGGCAATGAGTCCACCGCGCCCTGTACCGTGGCGAAGTCGCCACTCTCATCCGCAGCCACGACAACATTGTTCGGGTTGGCCGGGCCCGTCGGCTTGGTGGTGAATGTCCACCCATTGGTGGTGGTGATACCGGTATACAACGCGCCGTTGGTGTCGGTGAAGATGCCGGGATCCAACGTGACGTAATACTGCTGATTGGACGACAGCACGTCCAAATGCGGATAGATTGCCAAGGTGTTGCTGGTAATGATCACGGGGTAGGTCGCGAACGATTCGGTTCCAATGGTTCTGACCTGCAACAGGCCAAGGCTCGTGTCAATGGTGTCCACCGGCGTGCCCGGGCTATTCACATTATAAATATTGACCTTGCCGGTACCGCTCAGGAGCGGCGTCTGGTTGAACGCCATGAACAATGGCGTATCGTAGCAGACATTGACCTGACCGTTGGCGGGCGTCAGGACGGCGGCCATCGTGGAATCGACCGTCAATGTCGCATTGGTGCTGGTGACCGATCCGGCGATGTTGGCGACGGTCACATGATAGGCACCCGCGTTCGCCGGAGTCACGCTGGCAATGCAGTAAGTCGCATTCGTCGCGCCGTTGATATTCACGTTGTTAAATTGCCACTGATACGTGGGCGGCGGCACGCCATTGGTGGACGTGACCGAGAAGCACGCACCCTGCGTGTTTGTCACCGTGAGGCTTTGCGGCTGTATCTGAATCGTTGGTGGAACGACCGCATGCAGAACGGCACTATTGGTTGCTATCCCAACTTCATTACTCGCAATAATCGAGTAGACAAAGCCGTCTTGGGAGAACTGGACGTTGTTTACCGAGATCGAAAGACCCGTGGCCCCGGGAATATCAACGCCGTTTTGCTGCCACTGCTGTGTGGGCAAGGGGATGCCGGCAACGCTGGCGCTAAATGTTCCATTCTGACCGACAATTACATTTTGGTCGAACGGGCCGGTGACTACGGGGGCCGCATTTGAAAGCGCGACCGTCAACGACATGCAGTTGGTCACTAACCCTGCAAAATTGCTCGCGATCAGGCAATACTGACCGCTGTCGTTGGTCTGAGAGTTGAAGATGGTCAACACAGGCGTCGTGCTGCCGGAAATCGTCGAGCCATTACCCGTGGGGCCATCTGTCACGTTCACCCCGTTGAGCTGCCATTGCAGGCTGGGCGTTGGTACACCAGTGACCACCGTGCTGATGGAAACATCCGTGTTGGTGAGAACAGCCTGTGAAGCCGGGCCGGTAATTGTTGGCGGGAGAACCACGGAAATAACGCCTTGTGGGCCCAATTGCGTGGTGTTCCAGATGAGGCTACCCGTCAGCGAGGGCAAACTGGTGAAGATGAATCCGCCGGCTGGACTGGTTAGGGCCAGGATTGTGAAAGTATCTCCACCGACCAATGCCGGGCCCACGTTGTTGATGATCAATGTTCCCGCTTCGCTGGCGGTGCCCGCCACCGCGAGCAGGTCGTTACTACCGGCTTGGGTCTTGTCGAGCTTCAGGATCGTCGTCGAACCTGATGCGAGTGTCAGGTTGTTGGAAAAAGTGAGCGTTCCCACCGAGGTGCCGGCGCCCAGCGATAACGTCCCCGTCCCCGTGAATGTCACGTTGCCGACGATGGTACCGGAACCGCTGACAATGCCGGAACTGTTCGTAACACCGATGGACGTTCTCAGCAGACCGCCACTGAGGCTTAGTGAGTTTCCCGTAACGACTGTCACGGCGGTCACGTTGGATACGGTTGAACTGCTACCGACCGTAAGCACGTTGCTAAATCCGCCGGTGTTGCCGATCGTGATGGCCTGATTGCCATTGTCCCACAGGGAGCCGCCTTGAACCGTCATGGTGTTGTTTGATGCGCTGGCCCCTGTGCCAATGAGGGCGGTCCGGGTCCTGGTGAACAACTGTCCGCCCGAGTCCACCAGCACGGTGTTAAAGCTGGATGAGCCCTCCCATCCTGCCTCGAAAGTGCCCAGAGTGGTCAGCGAGGCCGAATTGGAAATGACCAGAGAGTTGTTGACGGTGCCTACCGCGTTCCCGATGGAAATATTGGCCTGATTGGTCCAATACGAATTGCCGCTGATCACGAGTTTCGAGTTACTGCCGCCGGTGGTATTCGCGATGATGGTATTGCCGACAACAACGGTGCCATTGGTAAGATAGACAATCCCCGGCCCGTTCCGCCCAACAATCAGACGGGCGTCGCTCGGGCTAGGGGCATTTGCTGCGTTGGTGCAATACAAGGTTCCCACGGAAATGTAGACCGTCGCCGTCGAATTGGCCAACTGGCCGAAGACGAATCCCGAGGCACTGTTGGCATTGCCGCTGATGGCCGAAAATATATTCGTGCCGAAATCAAGGGTCACGGTCAGGCTCCCGCCGGCGCTCGCCGCACCAAACAAAATAGAGCTGTTATTTGCGAAGTTATTCGTCAGGGGCACGTCATAGACGCCGTTCGCTTGGAAGTTCGCTGTGGCCGAGTTCCCGCCCGGGCCGCCCACCGGGTTCCACGCGCCCGGGTCGTCCCAGGTCGAGCCGGTCGTGTTGGTCCAAAAATACGTTTGTTGGGCATGGCTGTTGACCGTGCCCGCAAGGAGCGCGAGCAATAGCGCTACGGCTGGGGCAAGCCGACTGAACGGGGGGGTGAATGATGGATTGATTGGAGATGGAAGCTTTGATGTCCTCATGAATCCTCGCTTTGGGAATGATTCGCCGGAGTTCCCGTGCCAACCTTCTCGCCAGGTCTGTCCCTTTGTTCGCTCACGACGATGCCACCAGCCATGTCCACCAATGTGAATGACGGGTTGTGCCTGCACCTGCCTGACGAGGGCAATTCACGTGCCATAACTTCGCCGGAGCCGTTTGGCCCGTGACCATTACATAGCGAGTTCGGTCCAGAGTCAACGTAGCCGCGCTCGCCGGGTCACTCATATGCGCACCGGTCCCATCGGTTGTTAAACTAACCGCGATATGGTGAGCGATCTTGCTACCTGAAAGTTGGAGCCGCCCGCAGCTTTCGCCAGGGACAGGGCCGTGGATTGGCTGCTGCGGTTCCCTTCCCGACGCTTCACTTGCCCGGATTCCAACCGTCAACACCCCCGAGCACCCTTTCGACGGTGATTGCTTTGGCCTCCTCCGGCGTCAGTTGCCGCGCCCAGGCAACTCGCGTCTTCGGGTTCGCACCGGGTCCGGTGCTGTTGAATTCCGCGTAACGGGCCGTCTTCTCCCGCGTGGGGTCTCTCCAATTGTTCCAGCCCACGGGTTGAACGACGCCGGACATCTCCGTATTCAGGTACGTCACGCTGGAATAGGCGCGCCACGGCCGGCCCAAATAGGTTTTGACACCGGGCGACTCGCCGGTAATCCGGCAGTTCGAAAAGACAAATCCAAACGGCTGCTCCAGCGGCGTGGATGCGGCGGTGATGTATCCGTTGGTGAGGCAATGTATGTGACATTTCTCGAACAACGCCGTCGCGCCACCGAAGATGAAATCGACGTGCCCGGCAATGTAACATCCCTCGAAGTACTGCCGCCCGCGATTGAGCAAAATCGTGTCCTGCCAGCCGAGGAACCGGCAATTGCGAAATACCACGCGGTCGCCGTCCACCCGCAGCGCCAGCGCCTGGCCAACCGGCCCGGCGGAATTCTCAAACGCCAGGTTCTCCGCCGTAAAATCATCGGCATCGATAACGGTCGATGGCGTGCGGAACGTGCCCATCGGCTTGCCATCGGGGCCGAGCATCTTCGCGTTCAGGTTGTAGGTCAACACGGTCTTCTCCGCGTCCTCGCCAACGAGATGGACGTATCTCTTCTCGCGCTGCACGTGGAGCAACTCTTTGTAGGACCCCGGCTTGATATGAATAAAGCAGGGATTGGTCGGGCTGGTGTTTTGTGGGACCGCGTTGATTGCTTCTTGGACGGTCTTGAACTGGTTGCTCCCGTCCAGCGACACGTACAGATTCGTTTGCGCGGGAACCGAAGGGCACACGCCCGCAACGACAAAGGCCAGCCCGCCCGCCAAAAGGAGATTCGTTCTCACTTGTAACCGCCGTTCAATTGCGGCGTTGCATTAGAAGGGACTTTTTCCACCGCGATCTTTGCCGCCTTCAAGTTGTTACCGTCCAGGCTCACATCGTCCGCCGAAGCCTCGTCCGTCCGCAGGAATGTCTCCGTTCCCGGTGTTGCGACGCAGCCATGGATAAACACGTTTTTCACCTCGCCGAGCCGAACCACCGGCGTTCCATCGTGGGGTTTCGTGGTTTTGACCCCGTCCAATTCCAGGCCGTCCGTGCCGGTCGCCGCAAATGCCGGGCCGCTCTCGGTATTGACTGTTACGTGATGGAGTTCGATCCCTTTGGCATCCTTGATGGCAAAGCCGGTCTTGGCCGTGAGTTGGATGTCGGTGAAGGTGACACTTTCAACCGGCATTTCCGCCAACCCGGTCAGTTTGCAGGCGACTTTACCTGCGCCGGTGATCCCATTGAAGTGGATATTGCGGAAGACCGGGGTCCGCTCCGAGACCGGTTCGGGGTCTGACTCCGTGTAAAACGTCGTCAACACCAGCGCTTCGTCGCGGATATTGCGCATGACGAGGTTGCTGATGCGGACGTCCTCGACCACTCCGCCGCGGCCACGCGTGGACTTGATGCGGATGCCGCGATCGGTGCCGTCGAAGACGCAATTGGCCACCGCGATGTTCTTCACGCCGCCGGACATTTCGCTGCCAATCGACAGACCGTGCCCGTGAAGCAACGTGCAATTGGCAATGGTGCAATTCTCGATTGGCCGACCGACCCGCCGTCCGTCGGCGTCCCGGCCCGACTTGATGGTGATGCAATCGTCCCCAACGTCGATCAGGCAATCGGAGATGTGCACGTTGCGGCAGGAATCGGGGTTGATGCCATCGGTGTTGGGCGAATTGGCGGGGCTGATGATGGTGACCCCGCGCACGTTGACATCCTCGCAGAAGACTGGCGTGACGTTCCAGAATGGCGAGTTGCGGATGGTGATGCCCTCGACGAGCACGTTGGTGCATTCATACAACTGAATGAACGGCGGACGCAAAAAGCCGACGTTGAGCGGGTTGTAGTTGGCCTCGGCGATCCGGTCCTTGTTCAGGCGCGCAAATTCCTCCTGCCACTTGCTGCGGGGCTGATCCTTGTTGGCCCGAAGTGTGCGGAGGAAATCCCACCAGGCCTGGCCTTGTCCATCCAGCGTGCCGCGTCCGACAATCGCCACGTCCCTGGCCTGGTAGGCATAGATCAACGGGCAAAAATTCGTCACGGTGATGCCTTCCCAGCGCGACGGCACCATCGGCAGGTAATCATCGAAGTTGGTGCTGAACTTGAGAGTTGAGCCCGCGTCCAGAAACAACGTGATATGGCTCTGCAGATGAATCGGCCCGGTGAGATACGTACCGGACGGGAAATAGACCGTCCCGCCGCCTTTGCTCGCGGCCGTGTCGATTGCCTTGCGGATCGCCTCCGTGCACATCGTTTGTCCGTCCGATGCCGCGCCGAACGTGATCACGTTGTAAGAACCGCGGGTGGGTTCGATCTGCGCCGTCGTCGCACACCCGATTGCCAACCCGACGAGACTCGCAAGAGCGAAGAGTGTTGGTCGCATTCTGTTCACATAACTTTCGTTCATCGAGTCCGCCTCCGTACTGGTTGTCGTCCGAGCGCCACGGGTCCCGTCATGGCGGGCATCATTAGGCATGGGATTCCGGATGGCAACAACCGGAAATGAGTAGCGTGGATGCTTACCGGGCCAACGCCGATACCGCCCTGATAGATTCTCTTAGGTGTTCCCCGCCTACGGTACAAGCCGGATGCGGTAATAGCGGGACGGGATATTTGTTGCGCCGCCAAGATCCGTCATGTTGGTGACGGTACCGAGTCCCGTCCCTCCACCGAGGATATTGGTCTGGAAGGTGTCCCGCCAACCGCCATTGGTGTAGTTGCCACGGGCGTCACCGGTC
>JBEKUF010000090.1:0-14053 GCA_049515295.1 Verrucomicrobiia bacterium
AAGGGGTGGTTGAATTCCCCTGAAAGGAACCGCGGCTGACCAATGACACACCGAGTGCCTTTCTGCTCGTATCCCGTGCTCTGTTGCTTGCTGATGGCCTGTTCGAGCTATCTGGCGGTCCCTCCATCGGCGGTGGCGGCTGTCAGGGTATTGGAAACGATCACGACGGGACAGGCTCAGGAGCACATCGGAGAGACTAATACCGTCTGCGGCTTGGTCGCCAACGCACGGTATGTAGATTCGGATCCGGCCAGACCGACATTTCTGAATTTCGACCGCCCCTATCCCAACCAGACGTTTGCGGTCAGGATTGACGGCCCCAGTAGGGCCGGGTTCAACACACCCCCGGAAGTGCTGTTCAACGGGAAAACCGTATGCGTCACCGGGCTGATTGAGGACCGCCGAGGAAAACCGATGATCGTGGTCGACGCCCCCTCCCAAATCGTCATTCAGGACGTGGCGCCAACCACCGCCAGCGAAGCGCCCAGCAATCCGAGCCAGAAAGCTCCGACGCCACCCGCTCCCAGGGCAACGGGGTCGGCCATTCCGTCGGCAGAAAGCCAACAACACGTCGGCGAAACCGCGACTGTTTGTGGCTTGGTTGCCAGTGCGCGGTATTTCGAATCGCCAGACGGCGCGCGTAGCTACCTGAATTTCGACCGCCCTTACCCGAACCAGACTTTCTCCGTGATGATTGCGGGGCCCAATCGGGCCAGGTTCAAGAGCCCGCCAGAGGTGCTCTTTAACGGAAGGACCGTCTGCGTCACCGGGCCGATCATCGAGTACCGGGGAAAACCGGAAATCGTGGTCGAAAATCCCTCCCAGATCATCATCCAACAGTAGCACACCGATCACCACCACGTCCCGGAAGACCCGCCCGACACCACCAGCCACGCAAGCCAGCAAAAACAAGGCTTTCGGGCTTGACATCCGCCCCCAAATGCGGTATTGGGCAAGGCGGCAAGAGCGTCTCTCGGTTGAGAGCCCTCGTTCCGTTGGGCTTTTCGCCGTCAAGAGGGTTGGAACATGCGCCGAAGGAAACGACAGTTGACACTGGGCGAGGTGATCGGGGTGGTTTCAAAATTCGCCCGCAATGATCGCGAAACGGGCCTCGTTGTTGCCGACCTGATCCATCGGGGCCTGGTCAAATTGCCAGGTCCGAGTCGACGCACCCGGTTCGCCCGCGCAAGTTTCTGAACAGTCCGTCCCGCCCGCCGCGACTCGCGCGTTCCTCGGTGTTGGCGACTCGCGTTGCCAACAAGCCACAGGGCTTGGTTTGACTTTCCCGTCGCGTGCACTACAGTTGCCTGTGGTGACAATCATCGATGGCTTGGTGGCCGAGCACCGTGTCTTTCTGAGCCTTTTCGACCAGATGGAACGCGCATTGCCCGGCGTGAACACCGTGGACGAGGTCGCGCTGCTGTGCCGCCTCTTGGAAGCGCTGCTCCACAACCACGGCGCAGCGGAAACAGATTTGGCTTATATCGCTCTGGATCATGTCTTGCAGCAGCAAAACCGGATCACCCGTCTGCACCACGACCATCAGGAACTCGATGGGCTCCTGAGGGACGTGGAAACGATCAAGGATCTCCCGAAGGCCCGCGCTCGGTTCCAGGCGGTCTTGGACGCCTGTCGCGCCCACTTCGACGAGGAGGAACGCACCGTGTTTCCTCTGATAGAGAAGGCGCTCCAACACGAGACGCTCCTGGTGTTGGGAAGGACGTGGAAATCGTGCGCCGATCTCTCGCAACGGCCGGCGGCTCCAAGCGTCCCGTCCCGCCCTGCAACAAAAGCCTGATCATCGAAACGAGCCTGTACAGCCCGCATCACGGCTTCCTCCTTCGTCGGGAACGCTTCGTGGATGCGCTGGCCGTTGACCATGCGCGTGACTTGCCAAGCAGTTTCTCCGCTGCTATAAGTCAACTTGTGAACCGGCGGCCACTGTTCCCTGCCTCGGGTGGCCAATGATTGCCAGGTGAGCCGAGCCGTATTTCTATAAGCCGTTGATGGAGGGGTGCCAGAGCGGTTGATCGGGCTGGTCTCGAAAACCAGTATGGGCCTACGGTCCATCGAGGGTTCGAATCCCTCCCCCTCCGCCATCTTTCACGTCATGATTACCGTTTACGTTCTTGAGGGGACACGCACTGGTAAGAGGTACGTGGGGATCACAAACAACCTTAAGCGAAGACTTATTGAGCATAGGAACCACCGAACAAAGGGCTCGCAGATTATTGGTACATTCACACTCCTCCATGTAGAAATGTTTCCTGACCATGCCGCTGCGAGGGCGCGAGAGAAGTTTCTGAAATCCGGTCAAGGTCGTGTGTGGCCGCGCCGTAAATATCCCCAACGAGGCCCGCCTGAGGCGCGTAAAGCTGCGCCCTAAGAGGGCTTGTCCGCCTTTGGCGGATTCGAATCCCTCCCCCCTCCGCCAGCCTTCGCTCGGAGCGGAGCGTAAAGCGAAGGCTGTCTCGCCGTAGCCAGGCGAAGGCGGACAGCCTCCGTGTATCAGCCTGCGGCCTACAGATCCCCGCGATACGCCCGAGCCAGCAGCGTCACCGGGTGCACGACCTCCACCTTCAAACCAAGCCTCTGTGCGCCGTAACGAATCTGCCCGATGCAACCGGGGTTGCCCGTGGCCACGATTTGTGCGCCGGTTGCGGCGATGTGTTTCATCTTTCGGTCGAGCAACGTCAGGCTCATTTCCGGCTGCGTGATGTTGTAAATCCCGGCGGACCCGCAGCACCACGTCGACTCCGTCAGCTCGACGAGTTCCACACCCGGAATGGCCCGCAATAACTCCCGCGGCTGCTGGAAGATCTTCTGCCCGTGCGCAAGATGACACGCCTCGTGATAGGTGACGCGTATCTTTGTAGGCCGCAAGCCGAGTCCGACGAGACGCGCTACAGTTGTGCCCGTAGCGCAACCCTCACGCGGCGGCTGGATTCCAATCTCCACCAGCCATTCGTGAATATCGTAGACCTTCTCATCCCAAATCTTCGCTCGTGGATCATCCGGCAACAGCTCTCCATAGCGTTTCATGAACGAACCACAACCGGCGCTGTTCACAATGATCGCATCCAATTCCTCCACCGGAAACGCTTCGAGGTTTTCGCGGGCAAGCCTCCTGGCGAGCCGCAATTCCCCGTTGTGTCCCATCAACGACCCACAACAAACCTGATTGCGCGGCGTGAACACTTCACAGCCATTTGCCAGCAATACGTCCACCGTATCCCGATTCACATTTGAATACGCCACGTCCTGCATGCAGCCGGTGAGCAACGCCACGCGATAACGACCCGGTGTTGTTGGCGACTCGGTTTCCCGTATCAACTGGCAGGAAAACTTGTCGCAAATCTTCGGCTGCATCGCCCGCAGTTCACGCAGTTGTCTTGGAAGCAGCCGGGCAGCCGAGCCCGAAAGGCCGATGGTCTGATCGAAACGCAGAAGCCTCGCGACGAAGCGCAGCCTTCCCGGTTTGGCGAACAGCCAGCGAAGCGCGACTGCGCGTATGAAGTTCCGCTTCACGCTCGCCTTCGCGCCGCTGAGTTCGACCTCCGCGCGGGCGAACTCGATCATCTCGGCGTAGTTGACCCCGGCGGGACAAGCCGTTTCACAGGCGAGACAACCGAGGCAAAAATACATTTCATCACCAAACTGAGCCGAATCCGCCGCCAGCTTCCCGTCGGCAACCGCCCGCATCAACGCGATCCGTCCGCGCGGGCTGCTGGTCTCGTATTTCGTCGCGTCGTACGTGGGACAAGTTGGCAAACACATCCCGCAGTGAATGCACTGCTGCAGGACCGAGTAGTCGAGTTGCCTCAGCAACCTTGGCTCAATCGAAGATCTTGCCGGGGTTGAGGACATTCTGGGGATCCATCGTGTGCTTGAGGATGCGCATCACGTCGAGGCTGGTCTTGCCGGCAAACTTTTCCAGGAATTCCTTCTTGGCCAGGCCAACGCCATGTTCGCCGGTGATCGTGCCGCCAAGAACAATGGCTTTCTCAAAGATTTCACGGAAGGCGGCATGGACGCGCTCGATTTCTTCGTGGTTACGTTCATCGCAGAGGAACGTCGGGTGCAAATTCCCGTCTCCGAAGTGGCCAAACGTGCCGATCTTGAGTTTGTATTTCTCCGCCGTCTGTTGGATGTACGCGATCATCGTCGCCAATTCACTGCGCGGGACGGTGGCGTCTTCGAGAATCGTCGTCGGCGACACGCGGGCGAGCGCGCTGAACGCCGCGCGCCGGGCCGAGGTGAGCCTGTCGGCTTCAGCCGCGTCTCCGGCGATGCGCACGTCGCGGGCGCGATGCTGTTTCGCCATGTCGATCATGCGCTCGGCTTCGTCTTCGACAACGGCGGGATGTCCGTCGGTTTCCATGAGCAGAACGGCTTCGGCGTCGAGCGGCAAACCGACTTTTGCGTAGTCTTCGACGCAATGAATCGTGGTGCGGTCGAGAAACTCGAGCGTGCAAGGAATAATCCGGGCCGCGATGATCGCGCTGACGGTTTCCGCGGCATCGGTCATCGACGGGAATGTGGCGAGCATGGTCTTGCGGGCCGCGGGACGAGGCAGCAATTTGAGTAGAATCTCCGTGACGATACCGAGCGTGCCTTCGCTGCCGATGAACAGGTCTTTGACCGAGTATCCCGCCACGTCTTTCACGCATTTGGTGCCGCAGCGCAGGAGTTCGCCCGTGGGCAACACCACCTCCAAGCCGAGCACGTAATCGCGCGTGACGCCGTATTTCAAGCCGCGCAACCCGCCGGAGTTCTCAGCAACGTTGCCGCCAATGGTCGAAACCTTCATGGAGCCGGGATCCGGCGGATAAAACAACCCGTGCGCCGCCACAGCTTCATCAATCCTCTCCGTCAACACGCCCGGCTGGACGAGCGCCGTAAGATTGCGCGGATCGATCTCCAGAATCTTGTCCAGCTTTACCGTGACGAGCACGATACAATTCTCCACGGGGATCGTGCCGCCACTAAGATTGGTGCCGCTACCGCGCGGGACGACCTTGAAGCCATCCGCGTTCGCGAGTTTCAGCACTTCGGAAACCTGTTGCGCCGACTCGACGAAGACGATGGCTTCGGGCTGCCGCGCCAGCATGGCGGTCGCGTCGTAGCTGTAGGCAATGCGTTCTTCGGCCGAATGCTGGAGGTTCCCCGCGCCGACAATCTCCGCCAGCCGACGCATCGTGCCGGGTGACAGGCTCATGGCTCCAGTTTACCCAACCGCCGCAACTCGGCCTCCGGCAGCGGGTCGTCGCCGCCCAGATCGTAGGCGCGCGCAAAACTGGCAACGGCTTCCTCGGTCTGCCCCCAGCGCTGATCGTGCAGCCCAAGCTGGGCGTGGTAGGACGCATTCTGAGGGTCGGCCTGAACGGCGCGGCGGTAGCGTTCCTCGGCGAGCTCCCGCTTGCCCAGCGCGTCGTACACGCGTCCGATTTTGACCTGGACATCCATCGCGTACGGATTGGCTGTGAAGGCGCGCTCATACCAGGTAAGCGCCTCGGTCAGTAGTTTCTCACGCTGCGCCATGTTCCACGTGGCCCGCGCGCTCAGCAAATCGCCCATGGCGGTGGTGACTTCGAAATTGCGGCGGTCACACTTCCAAGCCTGCAGGGATCGCTCCCGGGCAGTGTCCCAGTCCAGTGAGTCCTCCGCATGCCGGGCCAACCGCAAATAGAAATCGGACGGGTAACTCTTGCGCAATCGCGACGCCAGCAGCAGCACCACGATCGCCAACGACGCGGCCAGCGTGACCTTGTTCACCCCCTTGACCGCGAGGGGCGCGTACCGGCCCGGCAACGCCTCGTCCTCATCAACCTTCCCGCTGGGGTGGACGCCGCAGGTAAGTGTTGTCGCCAGGATGGCGACCAGCGTAAGCAAATTGGCGGGCGCGTGGAGGCTCGAATCGAAAATGGCGCCGATCGCGACGGCCACGACCGCCGCCAGTCCGCCGACGGCGAAGGCGTAGCGGTTTGACGGAGTGGAAGCGGAATAACGCGACGCCCGCACCGACAGGATTTGGATGGTGGCGATCACAAAAGCCACGAGGACCCACAAGGCCAGCACGAAACCGATCAGTCCGCATTCCGTGAACGCGCTCCAGTACTCATTCTCCGGCGTGTCCACCACTCCCTGCACGGTCCGTTGGACCGGGTACAGCCAACGAAACATGCCCGGCCCAACTCCCAGGAACAGGTTGCCGCGTGCCATTTGCCAGGCGGCATGCCACAACGCCCCCCGATATTGGCGTTCGGTCGTTGTGAACCCGCGCTCCGATGCGTCTGATGCCAGAAGACCGATCAGCGCAACGACCAACAACAACCCCAGCAGCCCCACCCCGACCATCAGCCAGCGCGACTTCTTGCCGCCGCGTTTGATGATGTACACCAGCAGAACGATCATGCTGGCCAGCCACCCCAGCCAGCCGTTAGGGGCGGCGACCAGCAACAAGGCCGCGCCCATGAGCAAGCACGCAATGGCGATGGTCACCTTTTGTTCAAAACGCCGACGGGAGAAAAGACAGGTGGCAGCGGCGATCGGGAAAACCATCTCCAAGTAGGCCGCGCCATGGTTCGGGCGAATGAACGTGCCACTGGCGCTGCCCAGATACCGCTCATATTGGGGAAACGCCCATACGAACGATGAACCCGTGATTGCCTGCCACACCGCGTAGAGGGCAATCAATGTGCCCGTGCCGACCAGCACCCATAGCAACGCCGTGATATGCCAGCGATGCCGGAAGTTGTTGAGGATCAGAAAAAACAGGAGCGCAGCCGCGAGCCACAGCATCATTGGCGCGCTGGCGACCGGCTCGATCTCGCTCAAACCGTATCGAATGACGCCATACGCCGCCAGGATGACGACGGGGGGACCAATCGTCGAGAACACCACCGGGATTTCCCGGGCGTTGAGAATGCGGACAATCCACAGCACACTCGCCACTTCGATGGCGAGGAAGACCGGACCAAGCGACCAGAGCCGAACCGCCCCAAACGCCAACGGGGCAAACACCAGGATCAACAGGCTGAGAACAACGATGGTGACCTGGCAAACGTGCCCCACCGGAGACTGTGGTCCCGTCCAGACAGCGCGGACATTGGGGTTACCAAGGCGGTGGCTCACCGTACCCGTAGCTGCGGCTCCTCCTGTTGACCGGCCAAACCGACAGTTGATCGTCTAGAACACGCTGCGAGGCACCGTAACGGTGTCGCCGGGGCGAATCGGGACGTCCTTGGCCGGATTGCGCATCAGTTCCTCGCAATTAAAAATCTGCAGAGGCTCTTTCCCGCGAGCCAGTTGCACCTTGCTTCGATTCGCGTAGTCCGTGAATCCGCTGGCCGTGTTGATGGCCTTCATGAGGGTCGTGTCCTCGCTCCAGAGGAAACGCCCGGGACTCTTAACTTCGCCGCCGACATAAAAGTAACGCTGGGCAACGAGGACGGAGGCGGTGCACCGCACGTAGTAGCGGGGCACATAGTTGGACTGAATGTGTTCGGCGAGTTCACTTGTGGTAAGACCGGCGGCCTTGATCTGCCCCACCAGCGGCAGCTCGATATTTCCCTGGTCGTCAATGATCACATCGGAGGGTGTGGGCGTCTGGCCGGTCGGCGCGCCGGCGTCGACACGGATGCTGAGCTCGTCTCCCGCGCGGAGTCTGCCAGAGATTTCTTCGTCGCTTGCGGCCACAGCGGCCTTAGGCGCGGTTGTCTTGGCATTCGTCTTCGGCGGGTTCGACCAGCCGAGCAGGTCGCTAACGGTACTGCAGCCGGCACACAAGCCGAGGACGGCGACCAGCGTTATCAACCAGCCACCCCGCGCGCATCGATCGATCTGTCGGGTCGAATTCATGAAGTCAATCATACCACGATGCTGTCCATAATTGGATCGCCAATATGGACCCCGGCCAATCGATCTCTCTCAATACTTTCCAGACAGGTCAATCTCGTCACCGCCCGATGGTTTGGCGGCTGCGACCTGCTTTTTCTCGCGGAGTTCGCGGGAATGTTGGGCGAACTCGAGTTGGTCATGATAGTGGTCGTGATAGTAGTAGTAGGTCTCATCGTGGCCGAGTTGTACGTTGTTGACCACGCATCCGAGCAGCTTGCCACCGGCATTCTGAATGACCTGCACGGCGCGGCGGGCCATGTTCCGCGGGTAACGGCGGTGCTGGACCACGAGAACCGACATCCCGACTTCTCGGGTCATGACCGCAGCGTCGCTGACGCCAAGGATGGGCGGCGTATCGTAAATGACCACGTCAAATTGTTGCACGACCTGACGAATGAGTTCCGCCATCCGCTGCGAGGTCAACAAATGCAGGGCCGCGCGAGCCGAGGAACCGCCCCCCGCCGCGATCAGCCAGAGGTTCGGGGTTTCCGTCGGCTGGATTATGTCCTGAACGCTCTTGGCTCCGCCGAGATAATCGGCCAAGCCGATATTGTTGGTGACCCCCAGATGTTCATGAACCGCCGGACGACGCAGGTCGCTGTCAACCACGAGAACGCGAGCCCCATGTTGAGCGTAGACAAAAGCCAGATTGGCGATGGTAAAGGATTTGCCTTCTCCCGCACCCGCGCTGAGCACGCAGAACGACGTGGGTGCGCCCTCGGGCTTGGCGAATTCGATGTTCGTGCGCAACATACGGTACGCCTCGAGGTGGGACATGGAAACGTTGCCGCGATGGAGCAAGCCGGCCTGTTGTCCGACGACTCCCAGGACCGGCAGGCCCAGGTACTTCTCGATGTCCTCGATCCGCTTGATGCTGGTGTCGAGGAACTCAATGAAGAACGCCAGGGCCACGCCAATCACCAAGCCGGCGGCTGCTCCCATGGAAACGTTCAACCAAATGTTGGGGCGAACGTACATCTGGGGCAGGGGCGTCTCGGCGTGGTCAATCACTTCCACCGGGCTGCGCGGCAATTCCATTTCAACCGTGGCTTCTTGCATGCGCGCTTTGAGACCGTCGTACAGTTTCTCCTCCAACTCCTCCGCGCGCTGGGCATTCCGGAACGGGAGATACTTTTCACTTTGCAAGACGAGGTCGGCGTTCTGGGCGTCGTCGAGTTGCTTTTGCAGGTCATCGACATGGGCCTTGGCAACCGCGTACTCAATGGCGATGCCCGCCTTGATGCCCTCCAGACGCTCATTGAGTTGATCCAGCAGTTTGTCGCGTGTGGCGATCAATGCCAGGACTGTCGGGTGCTCCGGACCGTAATCTTCCTTGACGGTCTCCAAGTGTGTTTCGGCATCAGTCAGGTTTTGCAGAAGATTCTGGATCGTGGGGTCGCTAATCAACCTCGTGACGGCGCCACGGAGCTGTCGGGGGGTCAATTTTTCGACTTCAGTCAGTTCTTCCTGAAGTCCGGCCGTGTCATTGCGGGCCTCGGTCAACTTGGTTTCCAATTGCTGGAGCGTCTGGTCGTTTAGCTTGTTCTCCTTGATTACCGGCACCCCCAAGTCCTTGCGGTACTTCTCGACCTTGTTTTGCGCCTGGCGAACCCGTTCCTCCTGCTGCGCCACCTCGTCGCGCAGCTTGTCGATCCCCTTCTGGGTATCTTCGCGCCTTACCTCCAGCCGCTCGTCTTTATAGTAATCAGCAATCGTATTGGCAATCTCGGCCGCCAGCGCTGCCTCGTGGTCATACACGGTGATTTCAATGAGCGACGTGTCACGGTAGCGTCGAATACCCACTTGCCCCTTGAGCCGTCTGAACGCCATGTCCATGGGCAATTTGATGTCGGCTCCCCAGTGCTGCTGCAGATTGAGCCGCTCGACTACCGGATACAGAATCTTCTGGGACGAGAGGATTTCGAACTGGGTTTGCAGGAAATACGGGTCGTAAAGCGGCATTTCCGTCCCGCCGTTCAGTTGCACCGTCGGCCTCTCCGGTTCGACTTTGATCCGGGCCGACGCCATGTAAATCTTTGGCTGAAAAAGGGTTAGAGTGAAAACAGTTAGAACAACCAGCAAGAAAACCAGAAACAAAATCACCTTGCGGGTTCTTATGACGCGCCAATAGTCCAGAAAATGAAGCCGCGTCTCAGCAGATGGTTGAGTCGTATCCATCAGTCAACTTGTAAAGTCCGTGCACTAAACACCAACTTCAGCCTACAGGCAAGTGAAAAGTCAAGGGTCACCTCCGCAATTGGGAATACGTTGTGAATCTGGCTGATACGATCATATCTTGGCCGTTCTTCCATACCCGCAATATACGCATTTCCCGTGCCGAAAGGCGCCGTTTTCATTCACTCATCAGTATGCCAGCACTACCCTCACGCTGACTGTGTCTCGGGAATACGGTTGAGCCAAATTCACGTCCGATGAAATGAGTCTGCTGTAGTAATAATCCAGTGTCGCAGACACCCACTGCCTGAAATCATAGCCGATGCCCCAATGCCCGACCATGGACTGTTCAATTGGTGACACATTCTGTGGCACCAGCGTCTGTCCAACCACCGGTAAGGTGAAGGTGCTGTAGACGTACGAACCTTCGATTATGGTGTGCAACCGGACCGTAATCCGATGGTTCACCTGCAGGTTAAAGCTCGTGTTCTCTTGCGCGCTGAAACTTCGCGTACCTGCGACGCTGGCCGCGTTTAATGTTTGGGCAGCGGTAAGCGTGATCGTACTCAGGGGGCCATAGTTGTAAACGAGGGCGCCGTACGCGGACGGGCCGGTGCTGCTCGTGCCGTCCCCCGAGGTGCGCACGGTATAGCCGCCATTGAGGGCCAGTGACAACTTCGGATTAAACTGGCGCGTCAGGGATAGATACCCGGTGTTTGCATCGCCGTTCAGACTGTTCTCGGGGCCGGGGTGAGTGTACGTATCCGCCGCATATTGATAATTCACCCCCACAACCGTCCGCGGATCCAGGGAGTACAGCGCGGAAAGCGTCACCGAGTAATCCTCGTGGTCATTGTTGGTCGCGTACACGGTTTCCTGATACCTCCAGATGTCCCAATTTCCCGCGCACGACATGGTCCAACGCCGTGTCAATGAGTAACTCGCGCTGGCCCCGACGAAGTCATACATGTAAGTGCCCGCCTGAACAATCGTGACGGGCACCTTGGCAATCGTCTGTACCAGTTGTGGTTGGACCGAATCGACAAAGTTCTCGTTCAAAGACAAAAACAACCGCGGGTTGACAGCGTAAGTCGCGGAAGCGTTCAGGTTGTGACTCTGGCTCACTCCGCCCAAGTGGAGATAATTCGGGTAAAGAACCCCGTAATCGTATACCCCGTTTAGAAGCGAACGTTCCCCAACTACCCTTGCGCGCAGCGTCAGATCCGAAGTCAGACGATAGCCTGACTGTCGATTGAACTCGGTCGAGTTGAAATTGTCGTCATACTCCACGCCGCTCGCAACGGTAGCGCCCCAGTTGCGGTTCGGTTCACCAGGGGCTGTGAAATCCCAGGCCCCGCGGCAGACAGGTGTTGCCGCCAGCAACAGAAACACCGCCCGGCATAGGACGGAAACGCGCCGGCCTGGCTTCACGCGCCGCGCCCTTCGTAGCTTCCGTCCTGCTCCATCACTCGACAAACTCCAGATTCACAGGGCGCGGCACCAGCGCCGCGTGATAGGCGCGGGTCAGTAACAGTGCGATGGCTTCGCGGCCTTTCATCCCCATGTCCAATGTAAGCGGGTTGACATACATGCCCACGAACCGATCCGTCATAGCAGCGTCCATGCCACGACCAAATTCCCGGGCGTACGCGACCGCTTCGTCGCGATGCTCCAACGCGTAACCGATGCTCGCCGTCAGCAACTCCGAAATCTTCCGCATCAACTGTTTGCCGAGGTCCTTGCGCACGGCGTTCACGCCGAGCGGCGTCGGCAACCCCGTGTCCGCATACCACCACTCACCCAGATCGACGATCTTGTGCAGCCCCATCCGCTGGTACGTGATCTGCCCCTCATGAATCAACAATCCCGCGTCCAATTCGCCATTCTTGACCACTTCCATGATCCGATCGAACGGCACCACCTCGAACCTGAAATTCATTAACAGCAGTTTCAGCAGCAGGTAGGCGCTGGTCATCGTGCCGGGCACGGCGATGCGGTCATCGGCCAGTTCCCCCACGTCCATCGGCTTTCGCGCCACCACGATCGGCCCGCACTTGTCCCCGAAGCTCCCGCCGCTCCCCGCCAACGCGTATTTGTCCATCACGTAACCGTACGCGTGTACGCTGAGCGCCGTTACCTCCAATTCGCCCTCCACGGCCAGATGGTTCAAGCTCTCGATGTCCTGGATGACGTGCTTGAATGTCAGACCCGCCGTGTCGAGTTTGCCGTGGGTCAACGCATAGAACATGAATGCGTCATCCGGGTCGGGGCTGTGACCAATACGAATCTCTCGTGGCTCCATGGAGTGTGTCTCCTAAATAGGTTGCAAAAGTTAACGCGGTTGTTAATTCTATCGGCTCGCCGGGATGTTTGCACGAAGAAAAATCTCGATCATATGAAACAGGCCAGCAAGTTCCGCCGTTTTTCGCGCCTCGATCCCCGGCCCGTTGCCCGAGGTACACGGGCCTCCCAACTTGTCGCCGACACCTTCCAGGCCTACAACGCCGCCCGTCTCCGCGAAGGCTGCGAACTGTTCACCCGGAAGATGCTCCCGCGTAATGGGCTGGTCGGCTTCACCCTCACCGGCGCGCTCGTGCCCGCCGGCCTCGGCAAGTCCTGCCTGATCCCCCTCATCAAAGCGGGGTTCATCGACTGGATCGTCACCACGGGCGCCAACCTCTATCACGACATTCATTACGGACTCGACCTGAAGCTGTACCGCGCCTCGCCGTTTCTCGACGACGTCGAACTGCGCAAACGCAACATCATCCGCATCTACGACATCCTCTTCGATTACTCCGTGCTGCTCGACACCGACGCCTTCATCTGCCAGGTCATCCGCGGGCCGGAATTCCAGCGTTCCATGGGCACCGACGAGTTTCACTACCTGCTGGGAAAATACGTCCGCCAACGCGAGCGCAAACTCGGCCTCAAAGACACTTCGCTCATCTCCGTCGCCTACCAATACGGTGTCCCCTGTTTCACCAGCAGCCCGGGCGACAGTTCCATCGGCATGAACGTTGCCGCCATGAGCCTGGCCGGCTACCAATTGCAGTTCGACGTGAACCGCGATGTCAATCAGACCACCGGCATCGTTTACGACGCCAAGCGCAACGGGCGCACCTCCGGCGTGTTCATTCTCGGCGGTGGGTCCCCCAAGAATTTCATGCTTCAAACCGAGCCGCAGATTCAGGAGGTCCTCGGCCTCGACGACAAGGGACACGATTATTATCTCCAATTCACCGACGCCCGCCCCGATACGGGCGGCCTCTCCGGCGCGACGCCGTCCGAGGCGGTAAGCTGGGGCAAGGTCGACCCCACCAAACTGCCCGATGCGGTCGTCTGCTACGTGGACTCGACCATCGCCCTGCCGTTGATCACCGCCTACGCGCTCGATCACTTCAAACCGCGCCAGCCGAAACGCCTGATCGACCATCGCGACCGCATCCTCGACCGCGTCGCCCGCGATTACAAAAAATCGGCCTTCCACAAAGAGTTCTCCGACGCGTGAATTGTAGGGCGAGCGGCCCGCTTGCCAAACATCCATGAAAATCAGCGACATCCTCAAGACCACGAGGCCGACGGTCTCCTTCGAATTCTTCCCGCCCAGGACTGACGAGGCAATGGCCAATCTCCTGGAAACACTCTCGCGCCTGCATGAGTTGCGTCCAACGTTCGCCACGTGCACCTACGGCGCCGGTGGCAGCACCCGCGCCCGCACGCTGGAGGTCACGCTCAAGATCAAAAACCAATTCAAGCTCGAAGCGATGGCCCATTTCACCTGCGTTGGGCAAACGTTGAAGGACATCAACGACGTTCTGGAGAATTTCGCTAAACACGGCATCGAAAACGTCCTCGCCCTGCGCGGTGACCGGCCCGGCAACCAACCCGAACCGCCCGAAGGCTGGTTTCCCGATTTCAAGAACGCCGTCGACCTCATCCGCCACCTCCGCAAACATTTCGCGGAAAAATTCAGCCT
>JBEKUF010000091.1:0-14019 GCA_049515295.1 Verrucomicrobiia bacterium
AAGCCCGGCCGGAAATCGACGGAAAACATATCGCGTTGATCGGTGAAAGTTTTGGCGCCAACATCGTGCTGCGATACGCCGCCATCAACGAAGACATCGCCGCGGTCGTCGCCCTCAGTCCCGGCATCACCTATCGCGGGGTGCGGACCGATGATATCATTTCCCGGGTGTCACATGCGCCCCTGCGCATATTCGTCTCGCAATACGACCCGTTTGCGTTCGAGTCGTGCAAGCGCCTTGTCGAAATTCAGAAGGAGGTGGGCCTGAACCCGGCCACCAACACACTGACCATTTGCACCGGCAACCTGCACGGGTCCGACATGCTGCGCGGCGTCAGAAATCTCCCCCAGATCGTCATCACCTGGCTGAAGAACACGCTCACGCAACCTCCGGCCCCGTCCGCGCCCCGGCGCCTGCAGCCCCCTCTGGCACGACGCCCGTCCCCGCAAAATGATTCCGCTGCGTGACGATCGACCGCCACGAACCTTTGCGTTTGCCACGGCCGCAATCGTTGTGCTCAATGTCGTCGTCTTCTGGCACGAACTCTCGCTGGGCAGCCCCAATCGCCTGGACGCGTTTGTCGCCAGTTTCGCCCTGACGCCGGCCGATCTCACGCATGCGCCTTCGCCGGACACGTACCGCACGGTCATTACCTCGATGTTCCTGCACGGCGGCTGGGCGCATATCCTCGGCAATATGCTCTTTCTCTGGATCTTCGGAAAGAACGTCGAGGATTCCATCGGCCATTTCAAATTCGTCGTCTTCTACCTGCTCTGCGGTGTCGCGGCAGCGGCGGCCCAGGTCGCCCTCTCACCCGATTCGACCGTCCCGATGATCGGCGCCAGCGGGGCCATTTCGGGGGTGCTCGGCGCGTATTTGCTGCTGTTCCCCCGCGCGCGTGTGTTGGTGCTGTTCCCGATCTGGATCTTCTGGCGTGTGTTTTACGTGCCGGCAATTCTGTACCTCGTCTTTTGGTTCGGCATGCAATTGCTTAGCGGAATGGCGGTTCTCAATACCATGGACGTCAATGGCGGAGTCGCCTTCTGGGCGCACGTCGGCGGGTTTATCGCGGGAATCTTCCTGATCCCCGTCTTCAAGAAACGCGGCGTCAGGCTGTTTCAGTAGCCACGGACGCTGCGGCACCCGCGGCCGGCGTCGACAGAATGCTGATCTATTTGCGCATTACGTCGACCACGATCACGCAACTCAACACCAGCACGATCGACGCCAGCCAGCGCATCGGCTCTAGCAACTGATTCGAACCACCCAACATCCGCCGCAGCGAATTCATTTCGCCATCAAACCATCGGCGGCGGGGGCGACAGGGGGGCTGGCCTCGCTCGCCGTGCTTCGCCGCCAAGTGGCGAAACCCACCAGCGCCATTTCAACAGCCACGTATCCGATGACATAGGAAAACCCACCAACCCCAAATCCATAACTGTGCAGGCCCTTCCCCAGCACGAAATTCACACCGTACCACGCCATTAGCACGGCCATGAAGCATACGACACTGGAAACCGTCAGCGCGAAATTGCTCAGCCAACCTGCCAGCCGCCCATGTAAGGGGATCAGATAGCTCACCAGCGCAATCAACGCCCATGTTTCCTTCGGGTCCCAGCCCCAGAACCGACCCCAGGCGTAATGCGCCCAAATCCCGCCCAGAATCGTCCCCGCCGCGAGCAGCAACACCCCGATCTGCATGGCGCGGTAGATGAAGTTCTCGATCTTCGCGATTGTTTGCCGGGCAGACGGCGCAAACAGGTAATACCCCAGCGCAATGTGACCAACCCCCATCGCCACCGCGAATGCCGCGTAGCCCAGCGTAATCGTCGGCACGTGGATACTCAGCCAGAAATTGTCACGCAACACTGGCACCAGCGGCCCGATGCTGGGATCGAGCACGGCGGGAAATTGGTCGGCCAACAGCAACATCACCACCGATAACGGCGCGACCGCGACGATGTAGTAGCGCGGACGGTATACCAACTCCAGAATCAGGGCGAACAACGCCGCCCCGAAGCTGACCCACACCACGGATTCATACATGTTCGTGATCGGCGGACGCCCGGAAATCATGATCCGCAGGTAAAATCCCCACGCATGCACGGCCACGCCCGCCAGAAATGCCGCAACGCCGATCCAATAGACCCCCGCATTCCGCAAGCGCCACGTCGCCAGCAGCCACACAAACGCCGCGAGGTAACACATCCACGCTTTGCGGAACGGATGGAACGAATTGTAATCCACTTCGCGCTGCAGGCTCGCGAACGTCGGGTACACGGACGGACTCAGAGCCACCAGATACGACCGAAGCTGACCGGAGGCTGCGGCAAACGCCCCCGGGTCACGTTGAACATACGCCCCGGCCAATGTCTTGAAAATGTTCTGTAGTTCCGCTTCCTTGTCCGCGCCGTAGTACTTGCCAATCTCGGTCACGGGCACCCAGGCGCCCTTGGCGCTGCTCGGGTGCGGGACCACCGCCAACGATTGGGGGCCGACCGCTTCGTCCAACAACCGCAATCGATCCGCCACAATCTGTGCCTCGCGCTCTTCGTGTGTGAGATCGACCTTCTGTTTGCCACTCTCCTTCTGGTCGATCCTTCCCATCATTTCGCGAAACTGGTCTGTCGCCAGTTGAGTATAGGTAAAGTATTTCTGGTCGGCCGCCAGTCCGAGCTTCTCCCGCAGCGGCTTGTAGTTCACCAGAATGACGGGCACCGTGCTCCACTCGCGCGTCTCGAACCACATCGACATCAGCACGTCCATGGGCTCCATCGGCCGTCCGCTCTGGGGATCTCGAAACGTTTTTTTACCCGTCAGTTTCTCCACCGTCTCCAGCGCCACCGTGTCCAGCGGCTTTTTCCGCCCGTCCTTTTGCACGGCGAGAAACCGTAACGCCGTAAAGTCCAGATCGTCCGCAAACGCCGTCGTCGCCACCGTGAGCATCAACAGGATTGCTGTCCACGTCCTCACGCCGTCACCATTTCCTGCTTCTTGCGTCGTTCATTCTTCATCTTCCCACCTTCCGCCGTCCCATTTCTCTGCAGCCAACCGCGCCCCCAAAACATCAGTGCGATCCCCCCCACAATCAATACCGCGCCCGTCCATGTCACGTACGTCACGATCATCGGATCCTTCTTCACCTGCAGCGCCGTGTATTTCAAATCGTTCGGGTTCCACGAGGCCTGAGAGAATTTGTAGCCGTTGAACCACGCCGGATGATTCATCCAGATCGACGCGCGCTGCGTCAATCCGCGTACGTCGTCGTGAAAGATGACCTTGCTGGTCCAACCCGCCACGTTCATGCTGCCCTCGTCCCGCTCCACGAGGAAATCTTCCAGCTCAACCCGAAACGGCAGTTGCATGAAATCCCAGCCATACATCACGTGGATCGTCTTGCCGCCAACGTCCAACACCACCGGCTGGCCAAACCGCACCCACTCCGCTCGTTCCTGACCGTTGGCGCGCGCTGTCACTTTCAAAGCCGGAGCGTTGTCGTCCGAATCCGTCGTCGCTGGTTCGACTCTCTCCGTTGTCACCGCCCTGGCCACATACTTTACCGGCGTAAACTGAAAATCCATCCAGCCCGTCGCCACCGGCTCCCCAACTTTCATCTCTCCCGACTTGAACCCCGCTTTCGCCGCGACCGCGTAATGCAGCGAGCCGTCCGGTGCGAGCACAACGGTCATCACCCCGCTGCGCTGTTTCGGGGCTGTACCTCCACCTCCCGTGAGGGTCACGTGAGCGCCAATCGCCTGGCCGTGCGTCGTCCGCACGATCGGGTCCATCTGTCCCGACGCGAACACAAATTGCCGCTCCTCATCCCCGCCCCGACTTAAGACGACGACGGCCGCGGGATTGATCGGATCGTTGGAAGCGGTCGACGGCTTGTGGTTTTCATCCAATCGAAAATCCGGCCAGTAACCGGCAATGTGCGCTTTCGCCCCGGATTCTCCCAATGTCACGTCCTTGTCCACATTCTCAGCCAACGGGACGGTGAACGGTTTCCCGTCGATCTCAATCCGCAACTCCGGTCCCGCTTTCGCTGCATCCGCCGGCGCCGACGTCAGCCGCTTCACTTCGTCCGCATCGCGCGCCGCGACGAATTCGAACTGCGCCGGACCGATACTCGCATGACTTCGTTCCGGCGACGACGCCAGCAGCCAGTCCGTCACATCCTGACCAGCCATTTCGCTCTTCAACTCGAATTGCAGCGCCGGATTCGGGTCGATGCCGCCGTCCTGGACAAGTTGTATGACACGGCTGTTGGGGATGAATGCGTCCAGCCTAAGCCGCAAGTCCTTCCCCGTTTGGATCGATGCCGGCTTGACGGTCCCGTTCCGCTTCACCTGCACGACCGCCTTCGCGCGTGCGCCCGTTTCGGGCACTACCACCGTCACGGCTTCGTCCTCGATGCGGACCACATTCGCCGGCGGCTCGCCGACGCGCATTTCCATCATGCCTTCTGTGCCGTAATGAAATGCCGCGCTGCAACCGCCCAGCAAAATGATGATCCCCGCATGGGTGATGACAAAGCCAACGTGCTTGCGTTTCCACGGCCAGCGGGTCAGCGCCGCCGCCGCCACGTTCACAGCCAACACGGCCAACAGCCCGTTAAACCACCAACTCCGGTACACCACTTGCCCGGCCACGCGCGAGCTCTCGCGAGATTCCAGAAAAGTACCGGCGGCCATGGCAACGGCGAGTAAGAGCAACACGACCACCGCCAGCCTGAGGGAGCCAAAGAATTTCAAGAGACGATTTTGCATCGCGACCTGGAGATTATTCTACCACTGCCGCGCAACGTTCCACAAGCCTCCGAGCAAGTCAATGTGCCGGGACGCCACCGTTCTTGCCAAGCTTGCGTAAATGGGGTAATCCAAGGGCGCGATGGTTTATCGTGCTTTTGGCAAGACCGGGTGGCGGGTCAGTCGGGTCGGGTTGGGCTGCTGGCAGTTTGGCGGCGCGATCATGCTCGATGGTCAACCCGATGGCTGGTCGGGCGTCAATGACGACGAATCTCTCGCCACCATCAAACGCGCCGTGGAACTCGGCATCAATTTCTTCGACACCGCCGACATGTACGGCTGGGGCCACAGCGAAGAAGTGCTCGGTCAAGCCCTCAAAGAGATCGGCAACCGCGACCGCCATTACATTGCGTCCAAGGTCGGCTTCTGGCACGACGACCAGGGCAAACGCACCTTCAACGAGTCCAGGGACTACATCCGGCACGCGTGCGACGCCAGCCTGCGCCGTCTGCAGACCGACCGTATCGACCTCTATCAATGCCACCTCTGGCGCACCGAGCGTTGGACGGAATTCCTCGACGCCTTCGAGACATTGCAGGAACAGGGCAAGATCCGCTTCTACGGCGTCTCGACGAACGACTTCGATGTGGTTCAGCACTTTGACGAACGCCATCACCTCGTGTCTGTGCAGTCCAACTACAACCTGCTCGATCGCCATGTCGAACAGGACATCCTTCCGTACTGTCGCTCGCGCGGCATCGCGTTCATCGCCCGCGGGCCGCTGGCCATGGGCAAGCTGTCGGGCAAGCTCACCAAAGACCACAAATTCGACGCCAATGACATTCGCCGCAAATGGCTGGAAGGCGACAATCGCAAAAACTTCGAGCGTGACATCAACACGGTCGAGCGCTTGAAGCCGATCGCCCAAAAGCACGGGCTCACCATGGCCGAGTTGGCCGTGAAATTTGTGCTGACCCACGTGGCGGTCTCCACGACAATTCCGGGCACGAAGAACCGCAGTCAACTCGAACACAACGTGGCCGCGAGCATTCTCCCCCCCCTCACGTGTGATGAACTCGCCGCCATCCGCGAAGCACTGGCGACCGCGTAGCCGGGGCTCCTCGCTCGATTCCGTCAATCAATTCCGCGCTTCACACAGGAACTCCTCCGACATATTCTCGGGCCATGCTGCAAATGGGCAAAATCTTTATCGGGCTCGCCTTTTGGAATGTCGCCCTGTTCGGCGTGACGATCTGGCTCGGCGTGACGCATCATTCCACCTACTGGCAGCATCAGGCGATGGGCGTACTCACCGCTGTGTACACGCTGTTCACCCACAGCGTCGTGTTGATGCATTTCATGGGGTCAGGCAAGGGAATCAAGGAGGCGGTGGAAACGTATGGCCTGCCGAACGACCCAAACACTGGCTACATCCGGCGCACACGCCGCTTCAAAGGTCAGACTTCAGGACACGCTACCCTGTGTTGCCTGCTGGTCATCGTCACCGCCTGGCTCGGCGGATGGATGGATACACACAAGCTGAATCCGACAGCGCACCGCTGGCATATGGGATTCGCACTGTTCACGGTCGCGTACAACCTCTACGCGTTCCGGGTGGAATACAAGGTCATCGCCGAAAACACGGCCATGATCCGCGAGATCGACGCCAGGATCGCGTCGAAAACCTGATCACCCCCT
This sequence comes from Verrucomicrobiia bacterium, assembly GCA_049515295.1. Classification (GTDB taxonomy): domain Bacteria; phylum Verrucomicrobiota; class Verrucomicrobiia; order Palsa-1439; family Palsa-1439; genus Palsa-1439. The sequence goes on from JBEKUF010000091.1 coordinate 6,447, forward strand.
CGCCGGCAGTTTCTCAAACCTCCGCCACACCTTTTGGGCCACGCGTTGTGCTTCGGTGCGAATCTTGTCTTCATCCACACCAACCACGTGGTGGTTCTTAACGACCCATTGCCCGTTGACCATTACATCCGTTACGAACTGCGACGACATGCCGAAGATCAGGTGCCCGTACAGATTCTGCGGCGTGACCGGCGTGGGCGTTGGATAATCCAGGACGACCAGATCCGCGGCGCCACCCGGTGCCAGAACTCCGAGACGGACATTCAACAGGAGCGAGGCGAGGTTCTGTGCGCCGGTCAGAAACCCAACGACATCGCCGATGCCGAGTCCGTTTCGCGCATCCCGCGCCTTGAACCAGGCGAACTTCGCTTCCTCAAACATATCCGCACCAATGCCGTCCGTGCCGAGCGCGACCTGCTGGCCCATGAGATGCACGGGCGCATAACCGACCGCGTTGTTCATATTTGAGCGCGTGTTGTGCGCGAACCAACACCCAGCCTCCCGCGCCAACTTGAGTGACAATTTATCCAGATGCGTGCCATGACCGAGAATCGTCTTCGGACCGAGCACGCCGAATGCCGCCAGGCGATCGACCAGGCGCATTTGGTATTTCCGCGTAGAATCCGCCTGATCGCACGGGTCTTCCGCCACGTGAATGTGAACTCCCGACTCCAGACCTTCCGCCAAATCTGCGCAGGCGGAGAGCGATTCGTCCGAAAGAGTGAACGACGCGTGCGCGCCAACCAGTCCGCCAAACATCGGCCCGCGGTTCTTCGTGACCCAAGCTTCATTCTCCTCCAGCCCGAGTCTTGCCCCGCGCTTTCCGTTGCGGTCGGTCACCTCGTAGCACAACACGCCCCGCAACCCGACCTTCGAGAACGCCTCCCCCATCACGCCCAGCGAACCACGAATGAAATTCGGCGAGGCATGATGGTCGATCAACGTGGTTGTTCCGCAACGCGCCGCGTCAAGCACGCCGACAAGCGTGCTGTAATACACCGCCTCGTCGTCGAGCGCGCGGTCGAGCGTCCACCACACATACTTGAGGATCTCATAGAAGTTCCGCGGGATTCTCTTTGGGGCGGGCATCCCCCTCGCCAGCGCAGAGTATAAATGCGTGTGACCGCACACCATCCCCGGCATCACAAACTTGCCCGAGAGATCGAGCGTCTTCTCACCGGCGTCAGCCTTGAGCTTCTTCGCCTTCGCGGTAATGACACCGTTTTCAATCCGCAAATCAGCGCGCTCGACGGTCGAACCTGCAACCGAAATCAATGTCGCACTCTTAAGAAGCATGGCCTCGTCTAGCGGTTAACATGAATTCCCCAACCGCGTCAACCACGGGATTGTTGCGGTCAACCCAGGTATTTTGCTTTTGCCACACATCCACACGATAGTACGATGAATCTGCCAATGATTCCGAAATCCACACACCCCAAAGAAACGTTTGACCGGTTGGCGCGTCGGGCGTTGTTCGCGTTCATCATAACGTTCATCATTTCGCGGATCATGGTGTTCCTGATCATGTCGGGACAGGTTGCGAACATGTATTTCTTCCTGCACGGCACGCACGTTCACCATCTCAATTACGGCATCTTCCTTCTGGCGATTGTCTGTGGATATTCCATCTTCGCACGGCCCGATGGACGCACCGCCGAAGTTGTCGCGCTCCTGTACGGGCTGGCGATGGGTCTCACGTTTGATGAATTCGGCATGTGGCTGCATCTCGGCGGGAGCTATTGGCAACGGGCCAGCGTCGATGCCGTCATCATCGTCGCCGCCGTGATCGGCCTCCTTGCCTACGCCCCGTCGCTCGAACGGCTCGAACGACGTCACTGCAGCGCCTTCGTCGCCGTAGTAGTCGCACTCGCCGGCTTCGTCTTTGTGATCTTCTGGACCGGCGGTTACATCGGCAACCTCTACGGGCCGAAGCTGCGCGAGCTGGAGATTTCCTCTTCGCCGTAAGATTTCGGCGAGCGTCCCCTCCCGGTGCTTCACAAGGCCGCCGATGACGAATCAAATCGAAGACAGAAGACTGTTGTAAATTTCCCTGTTTGTTTGCGTGGCGTAGCGGTAGGCCGCAAGGAAGTCCGCCGTGGTGGTGAAGCCCAGGCGCCTGGCGAGGCGTTGCTGCTCGCGCGGGTCAGCGGGGATCCTGGAAACCCCGACGTTCTCGACGCGGCGCAAGGCGGATTCGATTCGGCGGAGAAAGATGTAGTTGTGGCGCAACACCGCGCTTTGTTCTTCTCCGACGATACCCAGTGCCGTGAGGCGATTGAGAACCGCCAGGGTATGCGCGATGCGCAGTGGCGGGTGTGCCTGACCGCGGAGAAGCTGCAGGGCTTGGGTGAGAAATTCCACGTCCACCAAACCGCCCGGTCCGGTCTTGAATTCCAAATCGGGGTGTTGCTGGTCACCGCGTTCCGTCTCGATGCGGCGGCGCATCTGCTTGATTTCTTCCAATTCCTCCGCGGTGAGCGCCCGCCCATACAGGAAATCATGCGTCATCCGAATGAAATCCCGGCCCAGTTGGGCGTCGCCGGCAACGAACCGCGCTTTGACAAGCGATTGCCGCTCCCAAAGCTGCCCCCGCTTCCCGTAATAGTCGCGATGGGCTTCCAGCGAACTGGCGAGCGTTCCCTTCTCGCCGTCGGGCCGCAGCCGCGGATCCACCACGAACAGACTGCCCGCGCTGGTTTGCCGCCCCATAAAGTCGATCACCCGTGACGCCAGCTTGCTCGCCTCTGCCTGGTCGCTCGTGCCGGTTCCTCCGACAAACAGCACGTCAAGGTCCGCACCGTAACCCAATTCCGTTCCCCCGAACTTGCCCATGCCGATCACGGCGAACGGAAGCTTGTTCAGCCCGAGGTTCGCTTGGGCCTGTTCGAGCGCAAACCGCAAGCAAACCTCCGCCAGCGCCGTCATTTCCGCGTGAGTCTGCTCGATGTCCGCCAACCCCATCACGTCTTCGATGCCGAGACGCACCAACTCCGACCGCTTCCAATGTCGCGCCGTTTCCATCGCATCGCCGCCCGCTTGTTGGGCGGCGGACAACTCCTCGCACATGCGGCGGACGCTCTTTGGGTCGCTCAACACCACTCCGCGGACGATCCCATCGAACAATTCGGGTTGGCGCGCCAACGCATCGCTCAAGTGCCGGCTCGCGTCTCCGAGCCGCATGAGCATCTCGACCAGCCTCGGGTTGCCGGCGAGAATCTCATACAGCAGGCCGCGCGACCCATACGCACTCACGAATTTGTCAAACTGCGCCAGTGCGGCATCGGGATCCGCCACCTGTGACGCCCAGTACAGCAGCGTCGAGAACAACTGGATGAACAATTCCTTCGTCCGCTGCGAGACATGACCAAACCCCGGCCCGTGCCAGAGGTTCTCGACCACCCTCGCCGCGGCTGACACATCCACGAAACCCGCGTTGGCCAACACCTTCGGCAGCTTGTTTGTTGCGAGCAGGGCTTCCGTCGTTTGTGTCGTGCGGTCACCAGCGTTGGCCAGCACGGACTCGTAAATTTTGCGGACCGCCGATGTGTGTGACGCCTCGACCGCGAGGAACTTCTCCACCGAGTCGAACCCGAGGCTGCGCGCCAGGCGAAACAACGCGTGCTCCTGGTCGGGAATCGTGTGCGTCTGCAAGTCCATCTCCATCTGGAGGCGGTGCTCCACGTTGCGCAGGAACCGATATGCGTTGGCCAATGCCGCGGCGTCATCCGCTGCGAGCGTCTTCGTCCTGACCAGGGCCGCCAGCGTGCGAAGGGTACTACGGTCGCGCAACGGCACCAATCGCGCACCTCGCAGCACCTGGAAGGACTGCACGATGAACTCAATTTCGCGGATACCGCCAATGCCGAGTTTCACATGACGCGTGAGCTGTCCTTCGCGCACCACCTCCTCCTCAATGCGCTTCTTCAGGACAGCCATTTGTTGAATGACATTGCCGCCCGCATGCCGCGTGTAGATGAAGGGCTGAACCATGTCGATAAACCCGGCCCCGACGGCGGCATCGCCCGCCACGGGTCGGGCCTTGATCAGCGCCATCCGTTCCCAGGTTTCGCCGAACTCCGCATAGTAATTCTCACAGCTATCGAGCGAGCGAACGAGCGGGCCGGACTTACCCTCTGGTCGCAGCCGTAGATCAATGCGAAAAATGTTGCCCTCAGCGCTCGGGGCGCTCACGGCACGGATGATCTCCTCGGCCAGCTTGGTGAAAAAGTGGTGATGGGTCAGCGTCGGTGTCAGGTTCCCCTCTTCGCCATACGCGAAGATCACATCCACATCGCTGGAGTAATTGAGTTCCTGGCCGCCGAGTTTTCCCATGCCGATGATGGAGAACCGGCCGGAAGCGGCCACGGCATCTCCGGACAACTTGCACGAGACGCGCAGCGACTCCAGTGCGATGTCAAACACCGCCTGGAGACAGACCTCAGCCAGGTTGGACAATTCCAATGTCGTTTCCTCGACCGTCGCCCGCCCAATGAGGTCGCGGGCGCCAATGCGGAGCGTTTCGCGGCGACGAAAACGGCGAATAGCGTCGTATTTCTGCGCCGGCACACGAATCGGCAGGAGTAACCGCGTCAATTCCGCCGCCAGCCACGCTTTCCCGCGCGGTTTCTCCAGTGTCTGGGGCGCAAGGAAGAAATGGAGGTGTTCGGCGTTGCGGGTCAGCGTTTGGGCCAGGGCTGCAGAATGGGCGAACACGGTGATCAGCAGGTCGAGTTGCCCGGGCGACTCGTGCAGGTAATGATAGAAGATGTTCGGGTTGGGCAAGGCGGCCACCAGCCGCTCGAAGCTGACCAGCGCACGGTCCGGATCGGCCGACTTCTCACACGCACGGATCAAATGCTTGAGAATCTTCCGGAGATTGCGCCGTTGCAACGCGTCTTCGTGCAATCGTTCGATGGCCGCCAGAACGCGCCTGACGTCGCGAAAACCGTGGCTGCGAAGGACATTCTGCGCGCCCAGCTTTGACGACGGGCGTTGGCTAATGAGCCGGGGAAGAAGCGCGGACTTCGGGGTCGAAGATCGCCGACGGGCGGCGACCTTGCGGCGAGTATTGCTCTGGCGCGGACGCGACATGCGGGTTCACCGCTGTCGCTTCTGCATCAAATCTCTTGCGGATTCAAGAATCTTCCGTTCGCGCCGGGTCAGGCTCTGCATTCCCTCGCGGGCGATCTTGTCGAGGATTGGGTCGATTTCCTCGCTGACAAATTCCTCGGACGACATGTCGCGCGGGCTGGGACGCCGCCGCGGTTTCAGCCGCGCGCCCATGCTCTGAAGCCATACCAACCACCGCGGCGTTGTGCCGTAGCCGAGTTGCTTGACGTACAGGTAGCCAAACGCCGCGCCGCCGAGATGCGCGAGGTGGGCGACGCCGATATCCGTCCGCTGAAGCAACGGGACGACATCGAACGCGACGGCAATGAGCGCCAGATACTTCGCCCGCAAACTGATGGGCAGGATGAAAAACAACAGCAGCGTCACATCGCGGTCAGGAAACAGCGTGGCGAAGGCAATGACGCACCCAAGCACCGCCGCGGACGCGCCGATCACAGGCACGGAGGAGTGGACATTGAAAGCGAACCACAGCGCGGCGCCGAAGATTCCCGCCATGAAGTACAGCCGCGTGAAGTACTTCGGACCGATGAAGTATTCCACCTCGCGCCCAAAAAACCACAGGATGAAAAGATTGATCAGGATGTGCCAGATCCCCGCGTGCAGAAACATGTACGTGATTGGCTGCCACAGGAAGCCGCGCCGCAACCCGTCGGCACTCAGGGCCAGATACTGCTCGAAATAGGGGAAGTTGGCCGCGCCACAGATGAGCTGGACAAAGAAGACAATCACGTTGATCGCGATGATCAACTGCGTGACCGAGCCGAACCGCGCCACCAAATCGCGAAACGGTCCCGAGAACCGTTGCAGCGGCCCGCGCACCGTTGATTGATCCCAGGAATCCAACATGCCAACCGAAGCATAGAACATTTTTCTCATGCCCGCAAATTGAAAGCGAGACCGGCAAATTACGAGACGGGCCGGGAAGTTTCGTCGATGGGGTTGGTGAGCCGGCTGGGATTCGAACCCAGGACCCACGGCTTAAAAGGCCGTTGCTCTACCAGCTGAGCTACCGGCTCACACGCTCACCCTCAACGACTTTCGACGATCGCCTAGATTTCGTGCGTAATTGCGCGTACCTTTGGCGCCAAGAAAGCGAGGCGGCGCCAATGAAGTCACGCACGAACACGCGCAAGCGGTCATCATGGCCGCGCATTCATACCCGAAAGCGGCCCAGCGGTCAACCCGTTTGGGTCATCGACACCCGGGTTGCCGGGCAGCGGATCTTTCAACGATTTAGTGCCGCGCAGACGGCGCAGGACTTTGCCGCTGATTTACGATCCCAACGCCAACGGGAGGGTGACGCGGCGTTCAGTGTCCCCGCGGCTCTTCGTGTCGAGGCAGTCCGGTGTGCGGCGATGCTGGCCCCCTTCCCGGGCGCCACGCTCACCGACGCGACGCAACACTACGTCACCAAGGTCTTACGCTTCCGCCAGGCGCCGAACGTCGAGACGGCCGTCGCGCGACTCTTGGACAAGAAAGCCAGGGGTAACCGTCGCGCCCGAACACTGGAGAATCTGCGCTTTCGATGGGGAGCGTTCTCCCGTGCGTTTGGGCAAAGGCAGTTGGGTGAGATCACCGAGGCTGAGTTAGCCGAATGGCTTGACTCCGTCAGCACGTCGCCCACGAACCGCCATAATTACCGGCGGTCCGTGATGCAGCTCTATCGGGCCGCGATGCGCAAGCGCTGGTGCGACGCCAACACGATGGCCGAGGCCACCGACTGCGTCCAGCTGGAAGAAAAGCCCGCTGGCATCCTGACTGTCGAGCAGTGCGCTCGGTTATTGGAGCAGTCCGCTACGTACGGCCTGACGGCGTACGCGGTCATCGGCCTTTTCTGCGGATTACGCCGCGAAGAGCTCGCGCGCCTGCAGTGGAGCGCGGTCAAATTGTCAGAACGCATTATCACCGTCGGCGCGGAGGTGGCGAAGTTGCGCCGTCAACGCCATGTCACGATCACCGACACCGCCGCTGGGTGGTTGTCGGGCATTGTGAAAACGACCGGGCCAATCGTTGACCCCGAAAACCTACGCAAACGGTTTGACGCCTGGCGGCGGGCAGCCGAGGTTCGACGCTGGCCGAACAATGCCCTTCGACATACGTTCGGAAGCATCCACCTGGCCACATTCAAGGACGAAGTCCGGACCGCCTACGAAATGGGCAATTCACCCGACATGGTGCACCGCCACTACAAAGCACTTGTAACCGAGGCCTGCGCAGCGAAGTATTGGGGTCTGCGACCGGAAACAGCCGCCCACAGGAAAATTGTGCCGATGTACGCCGCCGTCAACGGGTTGTTAACGACAGCAAGTCCACGGACCTTGCTAGACGAAGAAAGGGGGCGGTTCCATCGGAGAAACTAGCCGCTGCCAATCGGGGGTGTTGAAGGTCTTGGTTTTCTTGGTTGCGGAACCCCCATGGCGCGTACCGTCTTTCTTCCCCATAA
>JBEKUF010000092.1:0-13833 GCA_049515295.1 Verrucomicrobiia bacterium
CAGCACGATGACCCACGAAAAGTACACGCCCAGCAGGAAGACCGGGATGATTCCCAGACCGCCGTAGATTTTGCTGTAGGTGACGACGCGGGAGAGGTACATCGTGCTGAGCTGGCTGTTCAGTTGCCACAGCGTTCCCCCGACGAATCCGCCGATCAGCGCCGCAGCAAACCTCACGCGGGTGTTCGGCATCAAGCCGTACATCAGCGAAAAGCCAATCCATAGAATGACGTAGGGCGCCAGTTGCAGAAGCAAGCGCTGAAACCCGGGGACCATTGCCAGCCGGCCCAGCGCGTTCGAGAACTCGGCAGTCCCCGTCACCGCCAGCGCGCCAAACAATACAATCGGCCCGAGCGTGATCGACGTCCAGTAGTACACGACCTTGCGCCAGATCGAGCGCCCTTCCGTCACGCCCCAAATGTCATTGAAGGTTTGCTCGATCGTCATCAGCAACCTCACGGCCACCATCGCCAGCAACACGGTGCCGACCGTACCCAACCTGCCCGCGTCGATGTTGTTGATAAACGTCTGGATGCTGTCGACGACCTGGCGCCGGGCCTGCGTCGATACCACCACGTGGCCATTGGCCGCCGGATTGGCGCTGACGGATTGGCCGTTGCCGGGCACGTACTCGAGTTGCGGCGCCACCTTCGCGACCATCGCGTCGATCAGTTTCGGGGCCAGGTCCGCGCTCGCGGTTTGGAGGAAACTCTTCGAGATACTGAACACCACTGCCAGCAGGGGTACCAACGCCAGCAGCGTCGTGTAGCACAGCGCCGCCGCCCGCAGCGGGCAGCGGTTGTTGACGAACCCGCGAACCACCAGCGTGATAAAGTGAATGGCGGTGCGCAGCTTGTGGAGCACGGGCCGGGCATCCACCCCTTCGGCCAGAGATCCTTCGAGGAACTGCCTTGCCTTCGCGTGCCAGCCGGCGAGCACGGTCTGCTTGTGCTTGGCCATGGCAAAAAGTCTACGGTTCGGGGCGGGCCAAGTCAATTCGCGGTCATCGCGTCCGGCATCGGGAACTTCCGCTAGTGAAACAATTTGAACCCCAGCAGGCTTGCAAAAACCAGAAATAATACCCCGCAAGCGCGTACGAGCAGGGTCAACGTTTCACTCTTCACGCGGCGGTGCGCCCGCGATACGAAAAAAGACACAAGAAAGAACCAGACCGACCCGCCCACAAGCACGCCGGTGACGCACAAGACGCGGCTCACGCGGGTCCGAGTAACCCAGTCGTGAGCAAACAGCACGGTTACCACTGTTGCCCACACGATAACCAGCATCAGGTTCGTAACTGTCAGGGCAAACCCGAGGATGAACGATTGCGGATGATGCCACCGCTCATTGAGTTTTTCGGCCTGCGCTTCGCTCGCGTCCAGACCCTCGGCTTTGAACAGCAGATAACGCACTCCCATCCCGGCAATCACAACGACCGCGACAATCCGCAGGACAAGCACGACGCGCGGCGCGTCGAGGATGGACGTGTGCCCCCACAACATCAAGCTGGCGTACAGCGCATCGGCGAAAATCGCCCCTAACCCCATCAGAAACCCTGCGCCAAACCCGCGCCGCAGCGCCTGGTTGATCACGGTAAGATTGACGGGACCGACCGGCACCGAAACGACAAATCCGCAAACGATTCCAGCAATAAACGGTCGAAGCAGGTTTTCCACAGTGCCGTCGTCTAGCCCTCCGCCAAATCGTCTTCACTTTCTTCGTCGGACTCGATCTCGCGCCGCCACCGCTTGCTCACCCACGGCCTCACCAAACCGTACAGCAGGTAGGCAATGAACAGGATTGCCAGCGTGATCTGAAAAAACCTCGCCAGCAGCAGCCCGACAATGACCACAGTGGCAAACACCGCGACCGACCGCGCTCGTGTCCAATCGATATACTTGAACGTCGGGTAGCGCACATTGCTCACCATCAAACCGGACAGCAGCAGCATCAACACGGGCAGCACAAACCGCAGGTTGCCCAGGGACCGATCCAGTCCGACCATCCACATGATGAGCATCGTCACGCTCACGACCAGCGCCGCCGCTGACGGAATCGGAAAGCCGACAAATTCGCGCCCGTCCGAATTCCCGGCTTGGGTGCTCAGAACGTTGAATCGCGCCAGACGGATCCCGCCGCATACCAGATAGATGGCCGCGATGATCCACCCCGACTCGAATTCCTGCAGCACGATCCGATAGATCAGGAATGCGGGCGCGACGCCGAAGCTGACAATGTCGGCCAGCGAATCGAACTCGCGGCCGAACCGGGATTCCTTGTGGGCCCACCGTGCGACCCGTCCATCCAGCAGGTCGGCGGCGAACGCCGCCAGGATCAGGCGGATGGCGGTCTTGATCGGCTCGAAGTCCTCGCCCTCCTGGTATTTGAAAATCCATGTAAGAGCGAAGAAGCCGCAGGCAAGATTCGCAGCGGTGAACAGGTTCGGCACGAAATAAATCCGCACCCGCTCGTCATTGGGCGGGATAATTCTCGCATCGTGCGGGCGTGTTTCCCCGCGCGGCCGAATGTCATGTTCTTCTGGCAATGATTGTCTCTCCACCTGTCGCGTAGTCTCCCACCTTCGCCGCAATCTCCATGCCCGGCGGCACGAACAGCTCCACACGCGAGCCGAACCGAATCATACCAAACCGCTCCCCTTTCGCCAATGCCGCGCCGGGCCCGGCCCATCCCACGATCCGTCGCGCGATCCGCCCTGAAATCTGCCGCACCGTCACCCGAAATCCGTCCGCCGACTCGATACCGACGATGCGGTTCTCGTTTTGCAAAGAGGCATCCGGATTGCGGGCATCGAGGAATTTGCCTTTGTTGTACTGCACGAACTTGATCGTCCCACCGATTGGCACCCGTTGGACGTGCACATCGAACACCGACAGGAAAATGGCCACCATCGTCGCTTCACCCCCAAGGAACTGGGATTCGTTGACCGTCTTGACCTCGACGATCTTCCCGCTGGCCGGCGCGACGATGAGCTTCGGATCGGCGGGCACGTTCGCCTCGGGGTCGCGAAAAAACGAGAGCGTAAATACCAGCAATACCAGCGGCAGGATCGACGCCCACCGCACGGGACAACCCAAGATCGTCGCGACGCTCAGCGCGGTCAGCACAAGGATGGGCCATTTGCCCTCGAGTAATGTACGTACGGTAAACATGCCAGAAGCCCCATCTTATCCAAACCTACTCGCATGTGAAACGAATTCTTGCGAGCGCCGCCCCGGACTGACGGCAATCTGGTCCAGCCAAACTCGCATGATTTCACCGAAAACCGTAACCAGCGGCCAGCCAGCAGCGTCTTACCCTGCGGAATTGTCATTGAATTGGCTGGCGCAGCAGGTCATTATTTGACAATCCCGATACGTGACATACGTTGAGTCCCATTGGGGTTGCGGGCATTGGATGAACCGCCAACACGGAGTCTGTTTCTCATGCTGAAGCAAGACGAACTTCAAGACCGTCAAGATGTGGCCCGGGTTGATCGCGCGCCGGAAGAAACGGCGAAGAACTTTGAATTGGAGAAGCAGGCGCCGGTGTCTCACAAAAGCGTGGGCATCGCTGTGGTGTGTGGGTTGTTGTTCATCGGCCTGCTCTGGGGGGTGCACTCCTATCGCGCGGCAGCCGCCAGACAGGCCTCCGCCAATGCCCGCTCGACTGGCCCCGAGGTGCCCGTGATCGAAGGCCGCGTGCAGCAAAAGGATGTTCCCATCTACCTCGACGGACTCGGCACCGTCCAGGCCTACAATACAGTCACGGTCCACGTGCGCGTTGACGGCGAACTGAAGAAGGTCGCATTCGTCGAAGGCCAGGACGTGCGCGCCGGTGATCTGCTCGCCCAGATCGATCCTGACCCGTACCGCACGGCGCTGGAACAAGCCGAAGCGAAGAAGCTTCAGGACGAAGCGCAATTGGCCAACGCGCGACTGGATTTGAAGCGGGACACCGATCTCGTCCAACAAAAAATCGCCACCCAGCAGGCCTACGACACGCAACAGGCCCTAGTCAACCAGCTTGTGGCGACGGTCCAAGCCGATCAGGCCGCGATTGACAGCGCCAAAGTACAGCTCAATTACACCACAGTCGTCTCCCCCCTCGATGGCCGCACCGGTATTCGGCTAATCGACCAGGGAAACATCGTGCACGCCGCCGACACGAACGGTTTTGTGGTGATCACGCAACTGAAACCGATCTCCTTGATCTTTACGCTTCCGGAACAGTCGCTCGGCCAGATCCAAAAACAGGGCCCGACGACCGCCATCACCGTCGTCGCGGTGGATCGCGATAATAGCACCGCTTTGGGCCGGGGAACGCTGGCCGTGATTGACAATGAGATCGACACATCCACCGGCCAGATCCGGCTCAAGGCCAACTTCCCGAATGACAACCTCCGGCTGTGGCCCGGCCAGTTCGTAAACGCTCGACTCCTGCTCTCGACGCGCAAGGGCGGGCTCGTGGTCCCCGCTTCCGTCGTGCAGCGCGGGCCGGATGGCTCGTACGCCTTCGTCATCAAGGACGACAATACCGTCGAAGTTCGGCCGGTGAAGGTCGCGCAGATCGAGCAAGGCGAAGCGCTCATCGACGACGGGCTTAAGGCCAACGAACGGGTCGTGGTGGATGGTCAGTACAAATTGCAGGTCGGTTCCCACGTGAAGCCGTCCGCCCCCGCGAAGCCCGCCAGTGCGGGGTCCTGACGCCCAATTTCCGTGAACATCTCGGAACCTTTCATCCAGCGGCCTGTGGCCACGTCGTTGCTCATGACGGGCGTGGTGCTCATGGGGTTGCTCGGCTACATGCTCCTGCCGATCTCCGCCCTGCCACCCGTGGATTTTCCCACGATCCAGGTGGCCGCGCAGTACCCCGGGGCCAGCCCGGACGTCATGGCGTCGTCAGTCACCACCCCCTTGGAACGGCAGTTCGGCCAGATCAGCGGCTTGTCACAAATGACCTCCGAGAGTTCGTTCAGTACGACCACCATCATCTTGCAATTCAATCTCAACCGCGACATCGACGCCGCCGCCCAGGACGTGCAGGCCGCCATCAACGCCGCCAGTGGCGTCCTGCCGAAGAACATGCCAAACCCGCCTGTGTACAACAAGGTGAACCCGGCGGACACGCCGATCCTCACCTTGCAGATCACCTCGGACACGCTGCCGTTGGAAAAGGTCAATGACCTTACCGACACCGTGCTGGCGCAAAAGCTCAGCGAGGTCAGCGGCGTTGGCTTGGTCACCATCGAGGGCAATCAAAAGCCCGCCGTTCGCGTGCGCATTGATCCCGCGACCATCGCATCGTTCGGGCTGGGGATGGAAGACGTGCGGTCCGCCCTCATGGCCAACAATGTCAACGCACCGAAAGGAAGTTTCGACGGTCCCCGGCAATCGTACACCATCGGTGCAAATGACCAGATTCTGTCAGCCGCGGAGTATCGACCCGTGATCGTCGCGTACCGGCACGGCTCGCCCGTGCGGCTCGGAGACATCGGTGAAGTAATCGACAACGTCGAGAACGTGCGCCTGGCGAGCTGGGTTGGCAGCCAGCCGTCGGTCATTCTCGACATCCAGCGCCAGCCGGGCGCCAACATCATCGAAACCGCCGACCGCGTGAAGTCGCTGTTGCCCCGGTTACGCGCGTCCATACCGCCATCAGTCAAAGTGTCGATCCTCACGGACCGCACGGAAACCATTCGGGCTTCGGTCGAAGACGTCCAGTTCACGCTGATTCTCACCGTGGTTTTGGTCGTCATGGTCATGTTCGTCTTCTTGCGAAAGTTCTGGGCCACGGTCATTCCCAGCGTCGCGCTTCCCTTGGCGGTCATCGGTACGTTTGGCGTCATGAAACTGGTCGGGTTCAGCCTGGATAACCTGTCCCTGATGGCGCTGACTATTTCCACCGGCTTCGTCGTGGACGACGCCATTGTGATGATCGAGAACATCGTCCGCTTCATCGAAGCCGGGGACCCACCGTTGGAGGCCGCCCTGAAGGGGGCGAAGCAAATCGGATTCACCGTGATCTCGCTGAGCGTGTCGTTGATCGCCGTCTTCATCCCCCTGCTGTTCATGACCGGTATCGTCGGCCGGCTGTTTCGGGAATTCGCCGTCACCCTGAGCGTGGCGGTCGCGGTCTCCGCCATCGTCTCGCTCACGCTCACACCGATGATGTGCGGCCGGCTGCTGAAGTCCGAGAAGGATCAACCGCATGGGCGGTTCTACAACATCACCGAACGCATGTTCAAAGGGATGCTCGATTGGTACGATCGCGGCCTCCAATGGGTGCTTCGACATCAACCGTTGACCTTGATGGTGGCGATTGCCACCCTGGTCATCACGATTCTGCTGTACATTATCGTGCCCAAAGGCCTGCTGCCGCAACAGGACACCGGCCTCATCACCGGCGTCACTGACGCCGCGCAATCCATTTCCTTCAACGCCATGGTCGACCGCCAGCGCATCATCGCCGACATCGTGCGCAAGGACCCGGACGTGGTCAGCGTGGCGTCGTTCGTCGGGGCGGGCACGGTCAACGCCACGGTGAACACCGGCCACCTCTACATCGGCCTCAAACCGCGGAACCAGCGCCGCGCCAGCGCCAACGAGGTGATTGACCGGTTGCGCGAGGCGACCAAGGATGTCGAGGGCATATCGCTGTTCATGCAGGCCGTGCAGGATGTTCAGATCGACAGCCGCGTCAGCCGCACCCAGTATCAATACACGCTGGAGGACGCCGACGAAACCGAGCTTTCGCAGTGGTCAACGAAACTGCTCAACAAGCTGCGCACGCTTCCCGAGTTGGTCGATCTGGCCACCGACCAGCAACTCAACGGCCTGCAATTCAACATCGACGTCGATCGCGACACGGCCTCACGTCTCAATGTCCTCCCGCAGAACATCGACGACACGCTGTACGATGCCTTCGGTCAGCGACAGGTGTCCATCATGTTTACGCAGCTCAATCAATACCGCGTCATCCTCGAAGCGGTGCCGCACTACCAACTTACTCCCAAATCGCTGGACAAGATTTATGTCAAATCCACCACCGGCCAAATGGTGCCGTTGAGTGCCTTCGCCCATTTGCGAACGGGGGTCGCTCCCCTGGCGATCAACCACGAAGGACAGTTTCCCGCAGTCACCTTGTCCTTCAACTTGAGCCCGGGCAGTTCCTTGGGCGAGGCGATTGACGCCATCCAGCGCGCCCAGCGGGAAATCGGCCTGCCGGTGACCGTGTTGACGACATTCTCCGGCAGTGCCGCCGAGTTTCGCACCTCGCTGAAGAGCGAACCGTATCTGGTGCTGGCCGCCATCGTCGTCATCTACATCGTCCTCGGTGTGCTCTATGAGAGCTACATTCACCCCATCACCATTCTTTCCACCCTGCCATCGGCGGGAGTCGGGGCGCTGCTGGCGTTGATGCTCTGCCACATCGAATTTTCGATGATTGCCCTGATCGGCATCATCCTGTTGATCGGTATCGTCAAAAAGAACGCGATCATGATGATCGACTTCGCGCTCGAGGCTGAACGCGTCGAAAAGTTGCCACCGGAAAAATCCATCTACCAGGCCGCCTTGCTGCGGTTCCGTCCGATCATGATGACGACCATGGCCGCCCTGCTCGGCGCGCTGCCGTTGGCCCTGGAACAAGGCACCGGGTCGGAATTGCGCCGGCCCATGGGCATCTCGATTGTGGGGGGGTTGCTGCTCTCCCAATTCCTGACCCTCTACACCACGCCCGTGATTTACCTCTACATGGAGCGATGCGCGAAATGGTTCCGCGACCGGCGCGCACGGGCCGGACTGCTCAGCGAAGGTCAACTCGAAGGCGACGCCGTCGGCAACGAAGGCAGTCCTTCGCCATCATGAATGTCTCCGAGCCTTTCATTCGCCGACCCGTCGGAACGTCCTTGTTGGCCGCGGGCCTGTTCCTCATGGGGATCGTGGCCTATCGGTTCCTGCCGGTGGCGGCGATCCCGCGCGTCGACTTTCCGATGATCTCCGTGTCCGCCTCGTTACCGGGCGCCGACCCGGAAACGGTCGCGTCCTCGCTGGCGGCTCCGCTCGAACGCCGATTGGCCCAGATTGCCGACGTATCCGAACTCACTTCGGTCAGCACGCTCGGCGGCTGTTCGGTAACCATCCAGTTCGGTTTGGATCGCAACATCGATGGCGCGGCCCGCGACGTGCAGGCGGCAATCAACGCCGCCGCCAGCGAGTTGCCGGTCAATCTTCCCAGCCCGCCAACGTACCGCAAGGTCAACCCGGCCGACGCGCCGATCATGGTGTTGTCCATGTATTCGGACACGCTCCCGCCCGCGCAGGTCTACGAATACGCCGACCAGATTCTGGGCCAGAAGATCAGCCAGATCGACGGCGTCAGCCAGGTCGGCATCAACGGGGCTGAAAAATCCGCCGTGCGCGTGCAAATCGACCCGGCGGCTTTGGCCTCGGCCGGACTCAGCCTGGAGGATATCCGCTCGTTTCTGAGTCAGGCGACCGTGGTTCAACCCATTGGCGGGATCGATGGCAAACAGGCCTCCTATACCTTCGCCAGCAACGATCAACTCGTGGACGCCCGGGACTATCGTTCCCTCATCCTCACCCAGCAAAATAACACTCCCATCCGACTCACGTCCCTCGGAAAAACCATCGAGGGTGTTGAAAACAACCTGCTGGCCGGTTGGGACGGAAACCGGCGGGCGGTGTTGTTGATCATCTTCAAACAGGCCGGTGCCAACGTCATTGAAACCGTCGACCGCATCAAGGCGCAGTTGCCGCAACTGGAACGGTGGGTGCCGCCTTCGGTAAAACTTCGGGTGCTCGCCGACCGGACCACGACGATCCGCGCATCCGTGAACGACGTCCAAATCTCGTTGCTGCTGAGCATCGCGCTGGTAGTCATGGTCATCTTCCTGTTCTTGCGGCGGTTCTGGCCGACGTTTATCGCGAACGTGACCGTCCCCCTCGCCCTGGCTGGGACGTGCGGCATTATGTATCTGCTAAAGTACAGCCTCGATAATCTTTCGTTGATGGCCATCACCATCTCGGTCGGGTTCGTGGTCGACGACGCCATCGTGGTTATCGAGAATGTGTATCGCTATATCGAGCAGGGCCAGTCGTCCATGCAGGCGGCGCTCAACGGCGCGAGACAAATCGGCTTCACCGTGATCTCGATCAGCACCTCGCTGGTGGCCGTCTTCATCCCGCTGCTGTTCATGGGCGGATTGATCGGGCGCTTGTTTCATGAATTCGCGGTCACACTGAGCCTGGCGATCGTGGTGTCCGGGATCGTCTCCTTGACGCTGACGCCGATGATGTGCTCGCGGTTCCTGAAACCAGAGTCGGCGTACGGTGAACCGGGGCGGTTCTATCGGGTCTGCGAAGGCACCTTCAATTGGATGCTCCACCACTATGAGACCGGACTCCAATGGGTGTTGCGCCATCAAGGGTTCATGCTCGTGGTCTGGGTCGCCACGTTCATCACCACCGTCTGGCTCTACATCGCCGTGCCCAAAGGCTTTTTTCCGCAACAGGACACCGGCGCCATGTTCGGCATGACGCAGGCAGGTGAGGATGTATCGTTTGCCACGATGGCCCGACTTCAGGCGCAGGCGACCCAATTTGTCCTTGCCGACCCGGCCGTTGAGTCAGTGGGGTCGTTTATTGGCGCCGCTTCCGGAAGCTCGACGCTCAACAATGGTCGCATGTTCATCATGCTCAAGCCGGAAAGTCAGAGAAATGTCAGCGCCGACCAGGTCATCGGCCGACTGCGACGCAAAATGGCGTCTCTGCCGGGTATCTACTTGATCTGCCAATCCGTTCAGGACATCCGGGTGGGCGGTCGATTCACCGGAGCGCAATATCAGTATTCCCTGACCTCCACCGACTTGAGCGCGCTGAATTACTGGTCCGCCCAACTGCTCACCAAACTCCGCAAAATCCCGCAATTGCGAGACGTCAATAGCGATCAGCAAACACATGGCTTGCAAAGCAATGTCGTCATCGACCGCGATGCCGCCTCCCGGCTCGGTGTCTCGCCCCAAAGCATCGACGACACCCTTTACGACGCATTCGGTCAGCGACAGGTCGCCACCATCTACGAGCAGTACAACGAGCATTACGTCGTGCTGGAAGTGGACCCGAAAGACCAACTGGAGCCGTCCGCGCTCAACAAGATTTACGTCAAATCCAATACCGGCAAGATGGTGCCCTTGGGCAGTGTCGCCAGCTTCACCACCAGCAACACCAGTCTGTCCGTCAACCACCAGGGCCAGTTCCCGGCGGTGACGTTCTCGTTCAACTTGGCTCCGGGAGTCGCGCTGGGCCAGGCGACCGAGATCATCCAAAACGTCGCGCGGGAGATGCGGATGCCGGAAGCTGTCATGGGCAGCTTCCAAGGCACCGCCCAGGTCTTCCAAGCATCGCTGGCCACACTGCCCTTGCTGCTCGTGGCCGCGCTCATCGCCGTGTACATCGTGTTGGGCATGCTCTACGAAAGCCTGATTCATCCCATCACGATCCTTTCCACTCTGCCCTCCGCTGGCGTCGGCGCGCTGGTGGCGCTCATGTTTTGCGGCGTCGATCTGTCCCTCGTGTCCTTCATCGGGATCATCCTGCTGATGGGTATCGTCAAGAAGAACGCCATCATGATGATCGACTTTGCGCTGGACGCCGAACGCACCGAAGGATTAAGCCCGGAGGACGCCATCTACAAGGCCTGCATCATTCGCTTCCGACCGATCATGATGACCACCATGGCGGCGATGCTCGGCGCCGTTCCGCTGGCGATCGGCCTCGGGACGGGGTCGGAACTGCGCCAGCCGCTGGGCATTTCCGTTGTCGGCGGACTGCTGTTCTCCCAGGTCCTCACGCTCTATACCACGCCGGTCATCTATCTCGCGTTCGAGCATTTGCGGCAACGCTTCCAGTTGCGCCGTCACCAAACTGCCCCGAACCTCGCCCCCGCGCAGTAGAAGGTTGCATTCGGCAGCGCCTTTGGTAATCTCCGTCGCGATGAAACGGCGCAAACACGGAGACCGTCATCGCCTGCGGCGTTACCTGCTGGCAATTGCCGCAGCCTGCGGCCTCGGTGCGTTGTTCGCCACGGCGGCAGTGAAGGTGGTTCAGACCCTCACCGGAGATGATGCACTCCAGCATCTCAACGAGACCAATACCGTCTGCGGCACTGTCGCCAGCGCCAGATTCCTAGAGGAAGCGCCGGGGAACCCGACCTATCTGAACCTCGACCATCCCTACCCCAACCAGAGTTGTGCCGCTGTGATCGCCGGGGCTGCCCGTCCTAGGTTCAAAGTCGCTCCCGAAACGGCATTCATGGGGAAATGGGTGTGTGTCACCGGCTTCATCACAACGAACTCCCGTGGCAAGGTAGAGATCGCCGTCACCGACCCCGCGCAAATCGTGGTCCAGAACGCGCCGTTTACCCCGCCCACGAATCGGACGGCCGCCACCCCCGCACCGTAACACTTCTGCCGCCACCGAACATTTTCCCGGCTGTCACGAGGGCGATGTCGCGCTCTGTGCTATTCCGCACGCATAGCGTCGCTACGCAGCGTCAGCGATTCGCCGCACGCGAGGACAGCGCATTCGGGTCTTGCCAGCCGCCTCCCAGCGATCTGACCAGCGATACCGCCGCCACCAATTGCTGCCCGCGGAGTTGCACGGCGGTACGCTCAATATCGAGTGCCGTGTTCTCTGCGGTTGCTACGTCCAGAAAGGTCACCAAGCCGGCCCGATAGCGATTATCGGCGATCTTGAATTGCTTGTGCGCGGCTTGTACCGCCGCGGCTTCCGCCTCGCTCTGGCTGGCCAAAAGCGCCTGAGCCGCCAGGTTATCTTCCACGTCCGCAAACGCCACGAGCACCGTCTGACGGTAGCTGGCCACCGCCTGTTCATAAGAGGCCCGCGCGGCCCGAAGATTGGCGCGGTTCTGTCCCGCATCAAACAACGGCATCGTCAACGATGGCCCCAGTGACCAAAACCGGCTCTGCCAGTCGAACAATGATCCCAAATGCAGACTCTCAAAACCCGCCAATCCGTTCAACTGGATGGACGGAAAGAACGCCCCCTTCGCGACGCCGATACCCGCGTTGGCCGCCGCCATCCGCCGTTCGGCCGCAGCGATGTCGGGCCGCCGTTCCAACAATTGGGAGGGCAAGCCCGACGGTATGATGAGTGGCTGCGTGATGAGCGTCCGTTCCGGCACGGTGAATGCCGAGGCTGGTTGACCGGTTAGAACGGCAAGCGCGTGCTCAAATTGCGCCCGCTGCAACAGTGTCGCCGGCAACTCCGCCTGAGTCGTCCGAAGGACGGTTTCCGCCTGCGCCACGTCCAGATCAGATGCGACCCCCCCGGTACGCCGGTTCTGCGTCAATTCCAGGGATTTTCCGAACACGTCGATGTTGGACTTCAATAATTCGGTCTCCGCGTCCAGTGCCCGCAGGGTGAAATAATCCGTCGCCACTTCCGCCTGAACCACCAATTTGATCCCTTCCAAATCGTCGGCACTCGCTTGCTGCTGGGCCCGCGCGGACTCGACGCTGCGTCGGACGCGTCCCCACAAATCCACCTCGTAACTGAGGTTCAACGGCGCGATCAGGTCGGCATATGTCACCGTATTGCTCGTTCCCGCTGGCGCTCCCTCAAAAGGTTGGTTCGCCGAATTGCGATGCCCGGTCGCTGACGGTGAAATGCCAATTTGCGGAAAGAGTTGAGACCTCGTGACGTCCGCAATCGCCCTCGCTTGATCAAAACTGGCAACCGCAGCTTTCAGTTGCTGGTTGGCTGCCGTCGCCTGGGTCTCCAGTTCATTCAATCGCTCATCGCCGAATACCTCCCACCAACTGCCCTTTGGCAAATGGGCTCGCGGTTCAGCGATTTTCCACCCGTTGGTCGCGGCCGCATAGGTGGCGGGCATCGTGGCAACCGCTTCCGGCCGGTTGTAATCCGGCCCGACAGCGCACCCGGCCATCAGAGCGATCATCCATACCATGGTGAGCCGCGCCACGGCCGCGACCGCGCGAATTCCCCGTCGTGCCGGCTTCATGGAGTTTTCGCAGTCTGGGGTGCCTCGGCGATGCGCACCGCGGTGCCGCTCACCAGCGAGTCAGATGGATTGACGATCACGCGATCCGAAAGGCCCACACCCGCGAGCACCTCAACGGTCTGTCCGAAATCGCGGCCAATTTCCATCTTGCGCAAATCCACCTTGCCATCCTCCCCCACAACGCCCACCTGCAGGCCTTCGGCACGGAACAACAACGTGTTCGACGGCAGCGTCAAGACCGTGCTGACTTGCGGGTCAAGGAACCGCACTTGGGCGTAACTGCCCGGCAGGATCTCGTCCTTCGAGTTGTCCACTTGCAATTCCGTCAGCAGCGTCCGCGAATCCGTCGACATCGCTCCGGAAGTGCTCGTCACCGTCGCGGAGAACTTCTTTCCGGGCATCTCGGGAATCACCAGTTCCGCCAATTGGCCGGTGGTGATGCCACGGGCGGCGCTCTGGGGGACGCGCACGTACACGCGCAACGTCTGTGTCTGCGCGAGATGAAACAATTCGTTGCCGCTCCCGGCGGTGATCAGGTCGCCCACATCGGTGTTGCGGGCCGTGATCGTCCCCGCAAACGGTGCCGTAATGCGCTCAAACGACTGGAGTTCCTCCAACCGATGCACGTTGGCCCGGTCCGCCTCGACCGTCGCGGTCTTGAGCTTGTAGTCGGCCTGTTTCTCGGCGTTCTCTTGTTCACTCACACTGGCGGTCTTCAACAGGTCGGCCCAACGCTCCGCCGTGGTCTTGGCCAGCGCCAGCGCGGCTTCC
>JBEKUF010000093.1:0-13766 GCA_049515295.1 Verrucomicrobiia bacterium
CATTGTCGACAGCGTTCTCGGCTCGGTGCCGATGCCGGCGTGGCTCGCCTCGTTCGCCAACGACAAACCGGCGGCCCTGTTGGTCGTGTGCCTCGCGCTGCTGGTCATCCACCTGGTCCGCGGCGGCCTGAGCGCGTGGGGCACAACCTATCTGGTGCGGGCGGGCCTGCGCATGACCCAGGAACTGCGCTACCGCGTGTACGAGCATCTGCAGAAGCTGAGCCTCGTGTTCCACGATAGCCGCGCGGTGGGCGACTCGATCTATCGCGTCACGTGGGACACGTACTCGATTCAGACGATCTTCAACGGCGGCCTGATCCCGCTCGTGTCCTCCGTGGTAACGCTCCTCGGGATGGTCATCATCATGCTGCGCTTTGACGTCGTGCTGACGCTGCTCGCGTTGGCGGTCGCGCCCGCGCTGGCGTTGACGATCAAGCACTACAACCGGCTGACTGCGGATGTGTCGACGCAATTCCACACGCGCGAGAGCAAGGTCAGCGCGATGATCCAGGAATCGCTCTCGTCGATCCGCACCATCCAGGCGTTCGCGCGCGAAGAAGACGAAGTCCGCCGGTTCGGCGAGGGCGCCGCCCAAAGCGTCGACGCCAACGTGCACATGACGAGGGTGCAGGTGGTGTCCTCGTTTGTCGTCGGGCTCATCACGTCTGTCGGAACCGTGGCGATGATTTGGATCGGCGGCCAGCGCGTGCTCCAGGGCCGGCTCAGCATCGGCGAGTTGCTCGTGTTTATCGCCTACGTCGGAATGCTCTACGGGCCGATGAGCACCATCAGCGGAATCGCCACGGCGATCCAGGGAGCGCTGACCCCGTTCCGCCGCGTCATCGAGATTCTCGAAACGAATCCGACCATCCGTGACCTGCCAAACGCCCGCGCGCTGACGCAGTGCCGGGGCGTCGTGCGATTCGACAACGTCTGGTTCGGTTACGATCCGAATCGTCCCGTCCTGAAGGGCATCGATTTCGAGGCGCAACCGGGCCAGATGGTCGCGCTCGTCGGCCCCAGCGGCGTGGGCAAATCCACCACGCTCAGCCTGTTGCTTCGGTTCTACGATCCTCAAAAAGGTCGCGTGTTGGTCGACGGCCAGGACATCCGCCAATTTCAGTACCGCTCGTTGCGCCGCCAGATCGGAATCGTGCCCCAGGAGCCTGTGCTCTTCTCGACCACCGTGCGCGACAATATCGCCTATGGCCGGCCCACCGCCTCGCTGAACGAAATCGTCGAATCGGCCCGTCAGGCCGAGGCCGACGAATTCATCCGCCAAATGCCGCAAGGCTACGATTCGCCCATCGGCGAGCGCGGCGTAACTCTTTCGGGCGGTCAACGCCAACGCCTCGCGCTCGCGCGCGCCTTCCTGAAAAACTCTCCGATCCTCATCCTCGACGAACCGACCACCGCGCTCGACGCGGAAACGGAAGCCGCCGTGCTGCGCTCCCTGGACCGCTTGCGCAAAGGGCGAACGGTGTTCGTTGTAGCTCATCGTTTATCAACTGTCCGTCAGGCCGACCTGTTGCTCGTCATGCACGAAGGCCAAATCGTCGAGCGCGGCAAGCACGACGAACTGGCGGCGCGCGGCGGCCATTACGCGCGTGTATGCGAACTGCAGTTTGGCGCCCCGACATGATGGTCTCCCATGGACAAGATCATCGTCACCAGCACGTGGGGCGCTGGTTATCTCGAAGGCGGCGGCCTGCAATGGCTCAATTTCCATTATCTCGCCGGCCTCCGCGCGCTGGGCTTCGACGTGTTTTGGCTCGACGTGCTTGGGCCGCCGAAAAAGGACGCAGCTCATTCGCCCGCCGCCATGGTGGACGGTTTCCAGAGGCAGTGCGAACAGTTCGGCCTCGGTGATAATTGGGCCGTCATCTATGACGATCACGAAATTTTCGGTCTCAAAGAACGTCACGTCCGCTCCCTGTGCGGCGATTGCGCGTTGCTCATCAATCTCTGCGGCGCGCTGAAAAACGACGATCTCCTGCGACGGGCCAAACGCCGCGCCTACTTCGATCTCGACCCCGGCTTCACGCAAATCTGGGCCCACGAATGGGACATGGACCTCAGCAAGCACAACCTCTTCTTCACGGTCGGCCTCAACGTCGGCCAGCCGGACTTCCCCATCCCGCTCCGCGGCGTCGAATGGCAGACCTTCCCCCCGCCCGTCGCCCTCGAATATTGGCCGGCCCAGACCGACGCCACCGCGCCGAACTTCACCACCATCGGCCAATGGCGCGGCCAGTACGCCGTCTGGAACGGCGAGTTGTACGGACCGAAAAGCGACGAGTTCCTCCGATTCGCCGAGCTGCCGGGAAAAACGCACCAGCCGATCGAGTTGGCGCTGTTGATCCATGAATGGGAGGTCGACGATATCGCCACCCTCCTCGGCAACGGCTGGCGACTCTCCAACCCGCACGAAGTCGCTGGCGGACGCGACGGGTTCCGCGCCTACATCCAGCGGTCCCGCGCCGAGTTCAGCGTCGCCAAACACGGCTACGTGAAAACGCGCAGCGGCTGGCTCAGCGACCGCACCGCGTGCTACCTCGCGTCCGGAAGACCCGCGCTCGTCCAGGAAACCGGCATGAGCAAACATCTGCCCACGGGCCAGGGCCTCGTCACGTTCTCCACCATCGACGAAGCCGTCCGCGGCATCGAATCCATCAATGCCGATTACCCCGCCCACTGCGCCGCCGCCCGCAAACTCGCCGAGGACAAACTGTCCGCCCCAAAAGTCCTCCAATCCATCCTCGAACGCGCCGCCGTGCTCTAACCCACCTGAAACCGACCCGAAGCCACCCTGACACCCCCTGAATTTGGGTTCGTTTTTGGCTTTGTTCCGGGCAAATTTCCACGCCGGCTTGCACAAACTTGGGTTCGTTTTACGTTTTTTACTTTTTCCGCCGCCCCCTGTCTCGCCGAAGCCTCGGCGTAGGCGGATGGCGTAGGCGGACGCCCCCTCTCTCGCCGACCGCCCCGGTCCGTCTCTCGTGCCGCGACGGCAAATCTCTGCACCAGACGCTGAACTCCGAACCCTGAACTCTGAACCTTGAACCGGCCCCCCCTTCCCCTTATGTCAAAGATCAAACAACCGTCCTGACCCTACCACCAACGCCCGACCGTGTCCAGCAAAAATTATCGGTCACGGATAATTAATTTATTAGACGACTTTTGCAACACCGCGCATCCAATGGCGTTACCTCAATTCCGAGATCGGGCCGAGGCCGCGGACTTGCCCGCCGCGCCGTCCCCCTTGTGCCCGCGCTCGATGAGCGCGGATGCGTCGTTCTTGCCCGCCGGTTGCCAGCCCAAACGCCGATCGCGCCGCAAAGTCTCCGCGTCCTGCACATTCGCCATCGTCCATTGACCATTTCCCATGCCTCCGCCCACGCCGGCGCTTTTCATTGCCAGTGTCTCCCCGCAACCGCTAACATCCGCCGTGCACATGGTCAAAACTGCCACCCCGCAGGTCATTTTCGAGGACGACGACGTGCTCGTCGTGGACAAACCGGGCGCGATGGTCTGTCATTCGGCGCAGCGGCCCGAGTACGGTTCGCTCGCGGACTGGCTGCGCGACCACGGCCTGCTGACGCCGCGCATGATCAACCGTCTCGACCGCGAAACCAGCGGCCTGGTCGTGGTCGCCAAGAACGAGACCGCCGCCGCGACGTTGGGCAAAGCGGTCTTGCGTCGCGCCATCGAAAAAGAGTATCTGGCAATCTGTTGGGGCGAACTCAAACAGGACCGTGGCGTGATCGATCAACCCATTGCCGTCAGCCAAACGTCGGTCGTGTACACCAAGCGCGTGGTGGACACCGCCACCGGCAAACCGAGCCGGACGGAGTTCGCCGTCGACAAACGGCTGCGCGGGTTTACCGTGGTCCGGCTCACGCCGCGCACGGGCCGGGCCCATCAATTGCGCGTGCACCTGGCCTGGCTCGGCCATCCCATCGTGGGCGACAAGGTCTATGGCCCGGACGAGACGCTGTATTTGCAGTTCATCAAGGACGGAGTGACGAACCAGATGCTGGACAAGCTGTTATTGCCGCGCCACGCCTTGCATGCCGAGCGCGTCTCGTTTCTCCACCCGCGCACGCGCCAGCCCTGCTCGTTTCAAGCGCCTCTGCCCGAAGACATGCAGACGTTCATCGAGGAGCACGCGTAAATGACCCCGCTCCTCGACAACAAGGGGTTTCGCGGCTTGTGGATCTCGCAGATCGTGCTGGCCCTCGGCGATGCCATGATGCAGATGGGGTTGCTCGAATTCTTCCGCGTCCACGGCTACAGCGAGCGCACCGAAACCGCCAAAATGTTTTTTGCCGTGGCGTTGCCGGGCCTGCTGCTGGGTCCGCTGGCGATCGCCTATCTGGATCGCTGGCAACGCCGCCACGTGTTGATTGCCAGCGACGCGTCGCGGGCGGTCATCGTCGCGTTGATCGCCCTGTGGGTGCTGCCCGTCCAGTCGGGCCGGGTTGTCCCGCCGAATTTGTTTGCCGTGTACGTGTTGATTTTTGTGATCGGGTCGATCACGACGTTCTATTACCCCGCGCGCTACGCGCTCATCCCCAACCTGGTGTTCAACAAACAACTGATTCCGGCCAACACGCTGTTCACCACCAGCCTGGCCATCGCCGGCGTCAGCGGCCGGGCGGTGGGCGGGTTCGTTGCGGAAAGATTCGGCGTCGAATGGGCCATCCTGTCGAACACGGTCGCCTATCTCGTGGCCACGGTCCTGGTGTGGCGGATCCAGATGGACCCGCACGCGACAACGGGAACCGGCGATTCCGCCCGGTCGGGCGGTTGGGGCGACCTGAAAACCGGGTTGGCCTATATTTGGGAACATCCGACCGCGCTGACCCTGGCCGTGCTATCGGCGGTGTTCGCCTTCCTGGGAGCCGTGTTCGCCGTGGAGATCGTTGGCTACACGATGGAAACGCTCGGATTGCGGACCGGCGGACTCGGTTATCTGTTGATCGCCGCCGGCGCGGGCGCGGCGGTCGGGGTGGGCCTGGTCGGGCGCGGCAAACCATGGGCCAGGGCCGCGTGGCTGCCATTTGTTCAATTACTGTTGGTCGGCGGCGTGCTCATCCTCATGGGGTTGACCGCCCGGGTCTGGATCACGGTCCTGTTGTTGTTCGTGCTCGGCGCCATCGCCGCGACCATCCTGATCCCGATCGACGCCAAGCTCCAGGAGGAGGTCGACGACAAACGCCGCGGCGCCGTGTTTGCCGCCCGCGGGATGCTGACCTCGGCCACCATGATCGCGGCGTTCTGGCTGCAATTCGGCACGAAGTTGTTCCAGCGCACGCCCGCGCCGCAGATCATGTTGTGGCTCGGGATTGGCTCGATTGCCGCCGCGGCGCTGGCTGCCGTGACGCTGCGGACGGGCAGGCGCAGTGCCGACCGGCCAGTGTAGCTTGACCGGCTTCGTGCGCGTCGGTACAGTTTCGCCGCGGACAACCGCGGAACAACGCATCGGTAGGAACGCATGCTGCAATACGTACTCCGTTTCGTCGCGGGCAAGGACCAGGGAAGGGAATTCCCCTTGCCGCAGGATTTGTACATCGTCATCGGTCGCGTCAGCGACGTCGATATACTCTTGCTCGACGAGAAGGTCTCCCGCAAGCACGCCAAGATCTCCACCCACGGCGGCAAGGTCGTCATCGAAGATCTCGCCTCGCGCAATGGCACGTTCGTCAACGGCGCCCGCATTCGCAGCACCGAATTGAAGGAAGGCGACCAGATCATCATCGGTTCGTCGACCATCAAGCTGGTGTCCGTAAACGAACCGTCCTTGCGGCCAGTCCAGTCCGCTGCGCCCTCAGGCGCGCCACCCGCCGCGGGCCAGCCCCCGGCCGTCTCGGCGCTCATTTCCGGCTCCATCCGCGAGATGCCCCTGCCCGATCTGTTGCAGTTGTTCCATAACTCGCGCAAGAGCGGCGTCATGACCATCCGATCCGATCTCGCCGTCGGCCGGGTCTTCCTGCGCGACGGTCAGGTCTATCACGCCGAGATCGAGAGCAATCCGATCGTGAAGTCGCGCAAGGCGTTTTATCGCATGTTCGCCTGGACCGATGGCGCATTCGACCTGCGGCCCGCCGGCGATCATCGCGTGCCGGAGGAAATCACCGAGTCCACCACCTCGTTGATCCTCGAAGGCGTCCGCCAGTTGGATGAAATCCGCATCCTCGAACCCAAACTGCCCCGGCCCGGGGCGCGACTGCACGTGGCCGAACCGCTGCCCGGCAATCTGCGGGACCTCGCGACGGAAGAAATCCAACTGTTCCAACTCGTGCTGCATCAGAACGTGATGGAAGCCGTGATCGACAACTTCCCGGGAACGGATTTCGAGGCCTACACCTGCCTGATGGACCTCCTCCGCCGAGGGTTTATTACCACCAGTTGAGAGGCCGCGACTCCGCTATTCTAAATCATCCATAGAGTTTAGAGCGTCTAGAAACTCCAGGGGCGGCAAGTAACCACAGTCTTTCATGTAATGGTAAATCAGATTTGGTGCTGCGTAAGATTTGCCAGCTCGCCCCAATACCCTAATTTCTGCCGATCCCAAGAGCATTGTTCTGCCCTTGTATTCGACTGGATAACCAAGTGGGGCCGGTTTGAGAAATGGCGATTGATGAAAGCCTCGGGTCTGGTTTACGGGTGTAAAACATAGTGCAAGTACGCGCTCCAAAGCGCTGGCTGGCGCCAATCCTTTCGTGAATGCATGCTCCCCATCTAGCCAACCGACAGCAAGCACGTTGTTGTCCGGTTCGCGCTTTAAGTAAGCGTAAGGTGCAAGGTCCTTAAAATACATGCCAGCCTTGGTCCAACCCACACCGTCTAAAACAACTCATTCTGCTTCGTGCCAGGCTTCACGCCGAGTTTCTTGTACGCCAATTCCGTCGGCACGCGGCCTTGCGGGGTGCGTTTGAGGTAGCCTTCCTGGATTAAGAACGGCTCGTAGACTTCTTCGAGCGTGTCCGGTTCCTCGCCGACCGCCACCGCCAGCGAACCGATGCCGACCGGCTTGCCGCCGAACTTGTGCACCAGCGTTTCGAGGATGCGCTTGTCCATCTCATCGAGGCCATGTTCGTCAATCTCCAGCATCGCCAGCGCTTTGTCGGCGATGTCCTTGGTGATCCGCTTCGACTTGGCCTTCACCTGCGCGTAGTCGCGGACTCGCTTGAGCAAATTGTTGGCGATACGCGGCGTGCCGCGCGAACGACCGGCAATCTCCGTCGCCCCGCCGTCGTCAATGTCCACATTCAGAATGCGCGAGGAACGGTGGATGATCGAGGTCAATTCACCCGCGCTGTAATAATCGAGCCTCTCGGTGATCGGGAACCGCGAACGCAACGGCGCGGTCAGCAATCCGCTGCGTGTGGTCGCGCCGATGAGTGTGAACCGGGGCAGGTTCAGGCGGACGCTGTGCGCGTTCGGGCCCTGATCGATGACGATGTCCAACCGGTAATCTTCCATCGCGGGGTACAGGTATTCCTCGACGACCTTCTGGAGACGATGGATCTCGTCGATGAACAGCACGTCGCCCTTGTCGAGCTTGGTCAGCAACCCGGCGAGGTTCGCCGCCTTTTCCAGCGCCGGACCGCTGGTGACGACGATATTCACGCCCATCGCCTTGGCGAGGATGTGCGCCAGCGTGGTCTTGCCCAAACCCGGCGGGCCGCTCAGCAGGATGTGGTCGAGCGATTCCTTGCGCTGGCGGGCGGCTTCCACGGCCAGTTCCAGCCGCTCTTTCACTTTGCCCTGACCCTGAAAATCGGCGAACAGACCGGGACGCAGCGACACGTCCAGTGTCTTGTCGTGTATGGTCTCCGTGACGAACCGCTCGGCCATGCGACCAAGATGCGGAACGCAACCCCAAGAGGCAAGACCAAAAGGCCGATTCGACGGCGCTCATTTCCTCGTGACACCGTTCGGGACAATGCTACGTTAGCCGTTGACGTGAGATTCTCGTCCAAAAGTCTGGCGGCGTTCTATTACCAGTTGGGCACGCTGGTGCAGGCGGGCGTGCCGATCCGGTCTGCCCTGGGCACCATGCAGAAATCCGGTCCCCGCGCGATGCGGGCGGCAGCGGTCAGGTTGTCGGAGGCCGTCGACGAGGGCCGTCCGGTGCACGAGGCGATGGAACGCTGCGGCAAATGCTTCGCTCCGCTCGACAGGCACGCCATCGACTTGAGCGCTCAAGGCGGCGCGCTGGACGTCGGACTGTTGTCGTTGAACAAATACTACGAGAGCCGCGCGTCGGCGCGCAACAAGCTCATCGCGGGTTCCCTGTATCCGGCGGTATTGCTCATCGTCGCGGTGTTTGGATCCCGTTTCCCGGCATTCTTTCTCGGGGCCAGCGCCGGTAAACCGTACACGATGCTCGATTATCTGCGGGACACGGTCGGTTTGCTCGCCATACTCGGCCTGATCGGCGGCGGTGCCGTGTGGCTGGTACGACGGTCACTGCGGACGCCGGGATTGAACGTGACCGTGGACCGCCTGTTGCGGGCCGTGCCGGTGCTGGGGCGGCTGCGATTCGATTACGCGCTGAGCCAGTGGGTATTGTCGATCCGCCTGATGCTGCGGGCGGGAATTGGCGTCGTGCCCGCGCTGGAATACGCCAGCCGCACCACGAACAGTCCGTTGATCGCCTACGGCTACGAGAAGGCCGCGCCGCGGATCACCGATGGACTGCAGGTCAGCCAGGCGCTGGTGTTGGCGGGCGTATTTCCGGAAGATCTCATCGCGTTTTGGGCCACCGGTGAACAAAGCGGCCGCATGGACGAGATGCTCGATCATCTGGCCACACATTACGAGGACCGTTGGCGACGCGGCCTCGACCAAACCGTGACATGGTTGCCGCGAATCGCCTACGTGTTGGTCGCGGCGTATGTGATATATCAGATCTTCACCATGTACAGCGCCTACTTCAGCCAGTATGACGAACTCTTGAAATGAGCCGGCACTGACATGACGTCGCCAAGACTTGCCCTGGTCGCGGTCCTGATGTTGGGCGTGTCGGCCTGCCAGACCACGGCGCCGACGGACAAGCCCCTCGTCCAGCGACCACCGGTGGCGCACCAGATCGCGCACGT
The DNA here is from genome assembly GCA_049515295.1 of Verrucomicrobiia bacterium. Taxonomy (GTDB): domain Bacteria; phylum Verrucomicrobiota; class Verrucomicrobiia; order Palsa-1439; family Palsa-1439; genus Palsa-1439. Next base: position 9,111 of record JBEKUF010000093.1, read on the forward strand.
CACCCGCCTCCACGGCGAACAGCTCGTAGACGACTACTACTGGTTGCGGGAGAAGGACAAGCCCGACGTGCTCGCCTATCTCCGCGCCGAAGACGCGTACACGGATTGGTTCATGAAACCGACCAAGCCGTTGCAGGAGAATATCTACAACGAAATGCTGGCGCGGGTCCAGGAACCGGATGATACGGTGCCGTACCGGGACGGCGATTGGCTGTATTACCGCCGCACCGAGCCGGGCAAACAGTATCCCACGTACTTGCGCAAACGCGCGTCCACGAACACGACGGAGGAAATCCTGCTCGACCTGAACGCCATGGCCGAGGGCAAGGCGTTCCTCGACGTGGGCGTGTCCGAAGTGACCGACGACGGCAATCTACTGGCGTTCAGCACGGACGAGACCGGCTTTCGCGACTACACACTGTACGTGAAAGACCTGCGGACAGGCGCGGTGCTGGACGAGAAGATTCCGCGGGTCGACAGCGCCGCCTGGGCGGCGGACAACCGGACGCTGTTCTACGTCACCGAAGACGATGCGAAACGGGCGTACCGGGTCTGGCGGCGCCAGCTTGGCGAGAAACAGGACTCGTTGGTGTATGAGGAGAAGGATGCGTTGTTCACGGTGGAAGTCGATCGATCGCACAGCAAACGTCTCGTTTACGTCGCCATCGGCAGCAAGACCACGGATGAGGTCCGCTATCTGCGGGCCGATCACCCCGAGGAGCCGCTCCAGACATTGGCCCGGCGGGAGCAGGACCGTGAATACAGCGCAGATGATGGCGGGGATCTCTTTTATATTCGCACAAACGACAAGGGCCGGAACTTCCGGCTCGTGACCGCGCCCATCGCCGATCCCCGGCCTGAAAACTGGAAAGAGGTCGTGCCGGTCCGCGACGACGTGTCGCTCGAGGATTTTGCGGTGTTTTCGCATCACGTCGCGCTGATCGAACGGGCGAACGGGTTGCCGCAAATCACCGTGTACGATATCGGCACGGGCTCGTCGCAGTCCATCGAATGGCCCGAATCAGCCTACGCCGTCGAGGCGGGAGATAACGCCGTCTTCGACACGAATGTGCTGCGTGTCACCTACGAATCGCTGACGACACCGCACTCCGTTTACGACTACGACATGGCCACACACGAGCGGAAATTGCTGAAGCGGCAGATCGTGAAGGGTGGCTATAACCCCGACCGGTACCAGACCGAGCGGATCTTCGCCACCGCGGACGATGGGATCAAAATTCCCATTTCGCTCGTCTATCGCAAAGACCTCAAGCGGCCGTCAGGCAATCCGTTGTTGTTATACGGCTACGGCGCGTACGGTCTGCCGTCCGACGTGTGGTTCTCGTCGGGCCGGCTGAGCCTGCTGGATCGGGGCATGATCGCGGCGATTGCCCACGTGCGCGGGGGCGGCGAGTACGGCAAACGCTGGCACGATCAGGGACGGATGATGAACAAGCGCAACACGTTTACCGATTTCATCGCCTGCGCCGAGACGCTCGTGGCGCGGCATTACACCGACCCGTCTCATCTGGCCATCGAGGGCGGGAGCGCGGGCGGCTTGCTGGTCGGGACGGTGCTGAACATGCGGCCGGATTTGTTCAGGGCCGCGCTGCTCGAAATGCCGTTCGTCGATGCGATCAACACCATGCTCGACGAATCGTTGCCGCTGACGGTCGGCGAGTTCGAGGAATGGGGCAACCCGAAGATTCCGGATCAGTTCGCGTACATGAAGACGTACAGTCCGTACGACAACATCCAGCCGCAAGCGTACCCGGCGATGTTGGTGGAGTCGTCGCTGAATGACAGCCAGGTGATGTATTGGGAGCCGGCGAAGTACGTGGCCAAACTTCGCGCCACCAAGACCGATTCCCATCCGCTCCTGCTCAAAATGGATTTGCAGCCGGCCGGCCACAACGGCAAGAGCGGCCGCTACGACGCCCTGCGCGATACCGCGTTCGAGTACGCGTTCATCCTCACCCAACTGGGGATTGAACAATAGGAACGTTGGAATGACTTACACCGCTCGTAGCACGGCGCGGACGAGTTCCTCGACTGTTGCTTTGGCCCGTTCCGAGCCGTCAGGGCGAGGAGCGCCGAGCTTCGCGGCGGCGGCGAGGACGGCTTTGTGGGCGTCGACCTGCTTGTAGCCGAGCGAGACGAGCGCCAGAACGGCGTCGGTGAGTTTCTGCTCCTCGGGTGTGGCGGCGCGGCCCTTCGCTTCGAACGCCGCCGCCCCCCCAATCTTGTCTTTCAACTCGACCACGAGCCGTTCGGCGGTCTTCTTGCCAATGCCCCGCAGTGTGGAAAGCGTCTTGGTGTCGCCGCTGGCAATCGCGCCGCGCAGCGCCGAAATGGACGTACTACTGAGAATGTTGATGGCGAGTTTCGGGCCGATTCCGCTGATGCTGATCAGCAGTAAGAACATCTCGCGTTCGTCGGGCGTGACGAACCCGAATAATTGCTGCGTGCCATCCTGGGAAACGACGTGGTGATACGTGAGCAGTTTCACGTCCGCGCCGCGGGGCGGCAGCTTGTCGTAGCTCGACAGCGGTATGAACACCGAATAACCGACGCCCTGGCAATCCACCACGACATGCGTCGGCGTTGAATCCGCCAGCCTGCCGTGAAGGTACGCGATCATCGGCGGTCAGTGTACCCGCGAATGCACGCGAATCAACGCGAATCAGATTTGTCTTAATGCTTGGATTTGAACGCCCCGGCAATTGTGGGCGTGGCAGATGGCGAGAGCGAGGGCGTCACCGGCATCGGCTTGGGGAATTTCGGGCAGGCCGAGCACGGCTTTGACCATGTTGCCAACCTGGGTCTTGCCGGCGCCGCCGAGACCGGTGACGGCCTGCTTGACCTTGCGCGGGGCGTACTCGTAGATCGGCAGATCGCTTTTTGCAGCGGCGGCGATGACGACGCCGCGTACCTGGCCGAGCGTGAACGCGATGCGCGTGTTCTGGACGTAGACCAACCCCTCGACTGCCACCGCATCCGGCTCGTGCTCCTCAATGAGCTTCTTGACCGCGTCACCGATCCGCACCAGGCACCGGGATGGAAGAAGGCCCGGCGGGTTCTGGATGTCCCCATAACAAAGCGCGGACATCTGGTTGCCGCGAACCTCGACGACGCCGAAGCCGGTGCTGCGAAGGCTGGGGTCGACGCCGAGGATTTTCATGGTCTCGACAGGCGGCGCTCTTCGGCCACTAGGGCGCTGCCGCGTGCACCTTTTCCATAATCTCGTCGGAAATGTCGTAATTGGAATAGACGTTCTGGACGTCGTCGTTGTCTTCGAGCGCGTCGATCAGCGCCAGTACCGCGCGGGCGGTCTTTTCATCGGTGACGGGCACCGGTGTCAGCGGCAATTGCGCAATCTCGGCCAACTGCGGTTTGATGCCTTTGGTTTCGAGCGCCTTGTGGACGGCTTCAAACTGATGCGGGTCGGTCAGGATTTCGTACGTGTCGGGATGCGTAACCATGTCTTCGGCGCCCGCGTCGAGGGCGAGCGTCATGAGATCGTCCTCCGAAATCTGTTCTTTCGGAACCACGATCTGGCCCTTGCGATGAAACAGGTGTTTCACGGCTCCCACGCCGGCCATGTTGCCGCCGTGTTTGGTGAAGATCATCCGAATCTCGGAAGCCGTGCGGTTCTTGCTGTCGGTGAGCAACTCCACCAGAAGGGCGACGCCGCCGTGCGCGTAGCCTTCATAGGTGATTTCTTCATAGGTGACGCCGGGGAGCTCGCCGGTGCCCTTCTTGATGGCGCGGTCGATGTTGTCAGCAGGCATGTTGACGGCCCGCGCCTTCATCAGGATGGTGCGCAGACGAGGATTGAAGCCGGGGTCGCCGCCGCCGTGTTTGGCGGCCACGGTCATTTCCTTGCCGAGCTTGGCGAAGACCTTCCCGCGTTTGGAGTCCACCACGCCCTTGGTGTGCTTGATCTTCGACCACTTGGAATGGCCTGACATGGTGAACAAATCTTAGCTTGCTGACGGTCGGGTTTCCATATAATTTATCGGCGTCCTGACCCGCTTGTGCGCGGGTGGTGGAATTGGCAGACACGTACGTTTGAGGGGCGTATGGCGAAAGCCGTGCAGGTTCAAGTCCTGTCCCGCGCACCACTTCAAAAATACCCACAAAACGCCCGTTTTTGCGTTTTCGTTGTCGGCAAGAGTGGAAGCAAATGGGGAATCTCGGCTGGGCGTAGAACAGTAAACACTGGCCCCGACTTCGGAAGTCGGGGCTGGTCGGGCGTGGCAAGCTGGGATAAACTCGTGGACCGTTGAAACTGTGTCGGTTCATCCCCGTGTTGATCATCGCCGCCGGCCTTGGGGCGTATCACAACAGCTTTCGGGGGCCATTTATTTTTGACGACGCTTCCATCCTCGAGAATCCGCACATCCGTCACTTGTGGCCGATTTGGGATGCCATGTCCACACACACAGATAGTGCGGTCACTGGGCGTCCGGTGGTTTGTCTGACCCTGGCCGTGAACTACGCGTTGGGCGGGTTGAACGTCTGGGGCTACCATGCATTCAATCTGGCGGTGCATCTGCTGGCCGCGCTGGTGCTGTTTGGCGTCTTGCGCAGGACGTTTGAGGGGGAGAAGCTTCGTGACCGATTCGGCGCATCGGCCGTCTGGCTGGCGGCGGC
>JBEKUF010000094.1:0-13578 GCA_049515295.1 Verrucomicrobiia bacterium
CGGTTGTTGATCCGCGAAGGCTGGGTGGTGCTGACCGCCTCCGACCCGGCCGAAGGTCTGCAGTCGTATGAGGCCCATTGGCGGGGAATCGCGCTGGTGTTGTTGGACTACTACATGCCCGGGCTGCGCGGCGACGAAGTCTGGGAACGCCTGAAACGGATCAACCCGCAGGTACGCGTGCTGTTGATGACCGCCTCTGATGACTATCTCCCCCCCCCCCGGGTTGCTCAACGGCGGAGTCTGCGGTTTCATCCAAAAACCGGCCACGCGCAAGGAACTGCTTCGGCGGATCCGCGAGGCCTTGAATCACCACGATCCGCCGGGCCGTTCGTCTAGCGAACAATCGGCGTGACAGTATCTACGCAGACGCGCCTCATTTTGCGCCGTCACCTTTCTGAACCGGGAACCCCTTGGCGGTCCAATCCTGCTGGAACCTGTTGGGCAGGTACAGCACCTTGAGATTCTTGAACCCCAAGCCTTGCACAGCTCGAAATGCCGGCCGGATGTTGGGACATTTGTCCCATGGACAGCATCCACAGTAGAGAACGATCTGCCTCTCCTGTGGTTGATCCTGCACCTCGCCAATGAGGGCTTGGATGCCTTCTGGCTTTGAAGCCTGCCCAATGAATTTGGATCCCGGGATGTGACCGCCCTGATATGGCAGAGAGTAACCTACAAACAGCAACAGAGGCTTCTCGCTGTTGGTCGTCGAAAGGGATTTTGCGAGTTCTTCCGGTTTTAGGAGATCGCCGGCTTGCCATGGTTCCGGGGGTGGGGTACGGGACTGCTCAGGTTGGTCAGACTGCCCACCCCATCCCAAGTGACCGCTCCAACAGCAGGCCAGCGCGGTTGCGACCAGAATCGTTGAGAGTCGACGGACCGAAGTTGTCGCCAGTATCGTCTGCTTTGTCTTCATCTTGTCTCCTCCTACCTCCGGCTCACTGAAACGCCTTGTTCAGCAGGACCGAGAGGCGAATGCCGGCCCTCATGAGTTGTGTTTCCACGACTTCCCGGTTTCCCGCCACATACTGTGCGTCCAGGTTGACCGGCGTGTCCTGAATCGGAACTCCCGCATAGGTGTGTGCAACGGCTTGCTGATGGGATTCCCACGCCCAATCGGCGACCGAACCGCCTGCCCAGTCCTTCGCCTGCTGTGGCGTAATCCTGGAGTTCAACTGGTCGGCGTACTGCAAGACGTCCTCGCCCCCCAGATACTGCCGAAGCAGAAGGGAATCCCACACACTGTGCAGGTTGCCCGCTTGGGATCCCGACAAGAAGGTGATCTTGACCAGGTTGCCGCCCCTGTCGTGGCTGCGTTCGGTACTGTGAAGGGGTTGATGCATGTCGCCGACGAAATGCACGACGAACCGCAACGCCTCGGCTCTGCTGACCGTCGTGGCGTTGGTATCGGCCAGGACCGCGGCGAAATGTTCGATTTGTACCACCACGCATTGTCCGTTCGAGCAATCACGGCTCGGATCATAACTGGCGGCCTCGAATGGAATATCTACGTAGTGCCATGGACCGGTCTCGGGGCGAGCACCTCGGATGTTGTCGGGCCAACTGGCGACCGAGGTGTCGGAAATCTTCAGGTCAGGTCCCAACAGTTGGATGATCCCAGCCTTCGCCTTGGCCGTGAGGTGCTGTTCCGCGATGCGGGCGACGATGATGTGACCCTCCCACCCCCACGCTCCAACCCGGCCCACCGCGACCGACAGGAACAGCACGACGGCAATTATCGTTCGCACGCAAACGGAAATTTGTTGGGTACTCAAATTGGTTAGTCCAGTTCGTATCGTCATGTGCATCCGCCTCAGTTGAATTTGAATTCGGGAGTCTACCGCTTCGCAATCTGGAAACATATCCTTTTCCGCACCTGAGCCTGTCGCGACCGAGATGAACGGGCGGTTGATAGAGATGGTCGGCTCATCTTTGAAGAACACCGCCGAGATGACGGCGCAGCTCTTGGAGCTGCGGTCTAATGCTGTCCTCTTCATCGACGAAATCCATGCGCTTCCCCGGAAGTTGGAGGGGGTCAGGTTGACCTGTCCCCCTGAAACTGGACCATTTGCTATGTGAGTCTTGGCGGGTAATCTGGCGGGAGCCAGGAAGGAGCCAAGATGAAAGGGAAGCGATTCCGTGAAGAGCAGATCATCGCGATCTTGAACGAGGCCGCCGAGGCCAGGATCGCAAACGGTGGTTTGATGTTTCAGTTTCTCATTCTTTTCCCACTGTGGGGAAGTATTCTTGCGGTAGCGGCCAAGCGACGATTGGTGAGCACCATCTAAGAATTCGGTTGAGGCAACCGTGTCCGCTGGCGCAGCCACGGTCGCCCACGTCAGATATTAGGCAAACGGCGGCCTAGTCAGCGCAGTACCCCTCAGAAATTCAATCCGCAAGGTTCGCAAATCGTCTAAAGCGGGGAGACAAACAACGGTGGCATCATTAAAAACACCGCGACGGTGACGGTAGCGTCAGTTGGTCGATGTAGCGCGTCTCGAAGCCGGGGTCGAGATTGAGTTCGACAACATTCAGCTCCCGGGCCAAGCGGCGGACTTCATCCAGCACGCCGTTGTCCAGCAAGGCGAGGTAGGCGCCGGCCAAGGAGCTGTTGCCGATGACCTGTACTTGCTCGGGAACGAACCCCGGCAACATCCCGCAGGCGATCGCGTTGGTCACGTCGAGATGCAGACCGAACCCTCCGGCCAGGTACAGCATTTTCACCTGCGGTGGCTCTAACCCGGCTCGGTGCAGCAGCGTAAGGATGCCGGCAGCAATCGCTGCCTTGGCCTGCAACAAATGCGCAATGTCTGCTTCGGTGACAAATACTCGATCCGCCAACCGGAGCCTGTCCGGTGTGGCAAACCGCCCGCGTTCGTTAAGCAAGCCAACCCGCCGACCTTCGGCCAGCAGATCGATATAGCCGGAACCGCAAACCCCGACAGCCTTTCTGCGGCCGATGGTTTTCGTGTGCACCGCAAACGGTTCGCGGTCGAAACGAACGCGCTCGATGGCGCCGGGGCCGGCGCGTGCGCCGCTGGTCAAGCCAGCCCCTTCAAACGCCGGACCGGCGGCTGTGGCGCAACCGTACAACAGGCCGTCGCTTTTGAGAACGATCTCGCCGTTGGTGCCGACATCGACCAGCAAACTGGGGCCGTCATCGTAGGCCAAGCCGCTCGCTAGTACGCCCGCGCACAAGTCCGCTCCAACATACGCCGACATCCCGGGCAGCAGATGCACGTTGGCCACGCCCAGGCCGGGCAAGCGGATCACTCGGTGATCCAGAAACGCCGGTGTGAATGGCACTGTGCCCATCGGCGTCGGGTCGACACCGGCCAGCAAGTGCAACATGGTCGTGTTGCCGGCAATGGTGATACATGCGAGCCGGTTGGTCGCGCCGGCTTCCGTGAGAAGTGGCGCGATGGTTTCTTTCACGACCGCCGTCTGCAATTTGGCAATCATTGCCGGATTGCCGGTGCAAAGATTGATGCGCGTGAGCACGTCGTCCCCGTAGTGCGCCTGCCGGTTGAAATCAGTGGCGCGGCCGACAATCTTGCCGGACGTGAGATCGACGAGCAGAACAGCGACGGTCGTTGTGCCGACGTCGACGGCGGCGCCGAGGCCTTCGCGTACCAACGGCGCGTGTGCTTGCGGCACGTTGATGTGGAATTCGCTGACCGCTTGCGGCCGATGCGCAATGAGCGAGCGCTCCGGTATGCGCACGCGCAGATTCTGACACTCGACGACAGATGTTTCGCAGCCACGCACTTGCCGCGACTGACCGGCGGCATCGACAAGTTCGACGAGGCAGCCGGTGCACAATCCGCGTTCGGCGCAACGAGTGTTCAACGGAAGATGCCGGCGACGCAACCATTCAGTGAGTCGAATGCCACGCTGCCGCCTGGCCGGCTTAACAGTGATCTCAGTTGGTGGCATTAACAGCCTCAATCACACGCGCGTCGGCCGTCACGCGAAAGGTCTGACCAGGCTCGAGAGCCAGGAACCGCTCATTGTCCCACGGTCCGCTCAAGAGCGCTTTCAGCAGCGCCGGATCACCACACTGATGATCGCATTTCCAACCAAGCCATTCGGCGCACCGCTGCGTGTAGGCCAGTTCCTTCTCGATGTCACCGCAACCGAGGTGGACGAACACAGCGTTGTTGTAGGTCTTAATCCAGTGCTGTTCGCTCTCCATCAGGAAGTCGGCGTTGTCCTCGCCATACTTCTCGATGTACTCGCGACGGAGCGTTTCGTAACGTTCTGGGCTGGGCATGGGGGCATGACGGTTCCAGCCGGGGCTGTACCAATAGGTGCCGGGATGCTGCTGCAGATACTCGGCGTAACGTTCCTTGCTGCCAAGAAGCAAGGTGATGCAGTCGTGCGCACGGGGGATCACTAGCCGGCAGCGCCGCGTCCGCACACCTTCGCTGCCCCGACTGCACAAGCCGTACCCCAGCGCGATTGTTTTGGCGTCACTCTGGGCCTCAACCCGGTCGATGGCGGCTTGAAGTTTTTCGCGGAGCTTGCCGGGATCGTTGTGCAATCCTTGTTCGAGAATCTCGATGTACACGACGTCCGGAAGCTCCCGTGCGAAACGCGCGATCTCGGTTTCCAACACAGAGCAGGTGACGACTGCGATCTTGTGGTTCCCGCTCATGTACGCCGGCCATATTGATTGAGCAATGAGACGATAAATTGTGACGTCTCCCGACTAATTTGCGGCGGGGCGCTGTGGTCGTGGTCTCGCCGGGCGAACATCCGATTGACACGCGCAAAGCCGGTCGGTTTCATCATGGGATCGCACCGCGTATGGCGCGGATGTGCTCTGGTGTCGAACCACAACAGCCGCCAAGGATGGCCACGCCAATCTTGTTCATGCGCATGGCGAACTCAGCCATCGCCTGGGGCGTCGTAGCGTACAAGGTCTTGCCGCCGACGAACTGCGGCAGGCCAGCGTTTGGCTTGGCCACTAGGGGTACCTTCGGACGAGCTGCTTTCATGGCGCGGATGACGCGTTCCACAACCTCCGGGCCAACGCTGCAATTCGCGCCGACGGCCACTGCTCCGGCATCGCTCAACTTCGCGACGGCGTCTTCAGGCGTCACTCCCATCATGGTGCGGCCACTTCGGTCAAACGTCATGCTAGCCAGTATCGGCAGGTTCGTGGCACATGCGGCTTCTACCGCCAACAGGGCTTCGCTCAAGTCCGCAAATGTCTCGCACACCAACGCATCCACTCCGGCTGCGGCGAGCAATGCAGCCTGTTCTGCGAATGATTGCCGCGCTTCATCGGAGCTAAACTCACCGTATGGCTCGAGCATCTCGCCGGTCGGCCCAATCGAGCCGGCAAGAAGGACTGCTCGGCCAGCCGCCGCTTCACGGGCAAGTTGTACGGCAGTCCGGTTAATGGCTTCGAATCGGTCCTCCAAGCCGCAACGGCGCAATTGCACGCGGCTCGCGCCGAAAGTGCAGGTGTAAACGAGATCGCTGCCGGCATCGGCATATTGCGCAGCGAGTTTCCGGACGGCTGCCGGATTGTCCAGCACCCAACGCTCGGGGGCTTCGCCGACCGGCAAGCCGGCGGCTTGGAGCATCGTGCCGGTCGCGCCATCGGCCAACAGGGGCGCTCGTTGTTGCAGTACTTCAAGAAAGTTCATAATCCGCCGCGACATACCTTGTCGTGTCCACTATTCCCCTCATCTGGGCGATGAACTCATCCGATTCCGACAGCAGAGTCTCGACGGTGTCTTGAATGCTGTCAAGCCATCCGCATTCACGGTCCATTATCTTGACGTCGCTCTCTTGCAGCAGTCCCCATCTCAAGCTGCCACCAACTGGCGCGCCACTTCCACCGCAGTCGCTGCATCCGAGCCGTAACCGTCGGCGCCGATTTCGCGGGCAAACTCTTGCGTGATTGGCGCGCCGCCGACGATGATCTTGACCGAATTCAGACCGGCTCCGCGTATCGCCCGAACGGTCGTTTTCATGGCCAGCATCGTGGTTGTCAGCAGCGCCGACAATCCAATGATCTGCGCGTTGTGCTCCCTGGCAGCAGCGACAAACTTCTCGGGCGGCACATTCGTGCCCAGATCAACCACGCCAAAGTTTGCGCCTTTCCACATCATGGCAACGAGGTTCTTGCCGATATCGTGGAGATCGCCTTGGACGGTGCCGATTACCGCGGTGTACTTCGGTTTGATGCCGGCTCTGGCGAGCAGCGGCTCCAGCAGTGCCATGGCTTCCTTCATGGCACGGGCGGCAAGCAAGATCTCGGGCACGAAAATCTGGTTGTTCTTGAACTTCTCGCCGACGATCGCCATTCCGGGCACCAGACCCTTCTCGACAATATCCAGCGGAGTCGCCCCTGCATTCAGTAACTCTTGGGTCAAGCGTTTGGCTTCGTTACGATTTCCCTTCTCGATAGCTTGGGAGAGTTCTGCAAGGGTCAGCATGTTGGTTCTCCTCGACTGCGCTTCGGTGACGGCGACCAGCCACCACGGCGGAGGAGAGTCGTTGAATCGCACTGGCCGAACAGTGACAGCAATGCGGCCATGAGTCCCCAGTCGCCAATGATTGTGCCCTGTAGAAACAGCAAGCCCCTGCAGCCGCCAACAGTCTTCAGGATTGTCAGTCCCACGACTGTCTCTTCGTATCGTTTTCGCTTATTGATCATCGAACTGCGGTTCCTGCAAACGAGACCAACGTCGAACTGAGGAAAACATAGTGAATCAACCTTTGATTGTCGAGGCGGCTAGGCGGAAGCGGCTCCACTGGACCATACGATCACGATCTCGCTTGCTCCAAGCAACACCCCATCAGCCAGGCGATGAGCATCGCGTTGAACTTGCCCTCCGCGCCAACGCTGCACGGCAACAATCCCTCGTGGCTCAACGAGTCGAATGCGGGCGAAAAGCCGACGCGGCCGGTCGGGCTTGTGGGGAGAGCTTTCATGTGGATGCGGTGGCGCAGGCTTGCGCCAGCGGCGCTTCGCCGAGCACAACTTCGAGCATCGCCCAGATGTTCTCAGGCGGGGTACCGGCTTGGATGGCATGCGTTGGGGCAGCAATGTAACCGCCTTGACGACCGAACACCGCACAAAGCCGGCAACACTCTTGGCGGACAGTTGCCGCATCGCTGTGCGGCAACAGACTCTGCACTCCGATACCGCCGTGGAAACTGAGCCGGTTGCCATACGCGTTTTTCAACCGGACCGGGTCCATGCCGGCAGCGTCGGTCTGCACAGCTTCCAACACATCCACGCCGGCGTCGATGACGTCCGGCAGGATGTCGAACACCGCGCCGTCCGTGTGAAACATCGCTTTCACTTCCGGCACGAGTTGACGGGCGTGGCGAATCAACTGACGGTGAAACGGCTGGATGGCCTGCCGGTAAGTCTCGCGAGAGATGAGTAAGCCGGTCTGCCCACCGAGGTCGTCCGCAAAAAAGGCGAGGTCCACGGGTCCGTCGAGGGCGGCGACGCAACGTTCGAATTTCTCTTCGAAGTATGCGCAAATCCGTTCGTGTGCCGCTTCGACAAGTTCAGGGTTGGTGAGGAGGTTCAACAGGGCTTCCTCCATGCCGGTCATCCACGTGTAGATTTCAAACGGGTTGCCGGAACTCTGGACGGATAACTGAATGGCCTTGTCGCGACCATGGGCGGCAACTTGCCGACGCAGACTGTCGTAATCGAACCAGTCTGGGCTGGGCCATTGGATTCGGTTGAGGTCGCTTGGCTTTTCCATACCGGCCAACGGATGTCCCACGAATTCCTCGTAAGCGCCCGGACCGTAAGACACGGTCTTGGTCTCGATGCCCCAGACGCCAACGTGGTAAGGTTGGTTCGGCTTCAACGCCGGGCCGATGTAATCGGGTTCGATCACGAGCGTGTCGGCAACGGCGTATTGAAATCTTGTCCAGTCAACGCCGCGAGCGGCAAGCCACGGCTGCCACGTCTTGGTCATTACATCCGTCGGACCGAACCCCCAGGCAAACGGTGTCCGGTCGGGCACCTGGTGACCGAGCGCGGTCAGAACGCGTTCACGAGAGGTCATGCGAACGGATTATCCACAATCTGCACGTGCTGTAAACATCGCGAGCCGGTTGCGGCAGCAGTTGTTGGTCACTCCGCTCTTCATCTTCGGCTCCGATAAGCCGTGCATCTGAGTCCATGTCTGCCGCTGTGCCTGCCGAAGTCACGGCCGGTATCTGATTCCCTTTCCCTCTGTCCGGCCGCAGCCCGCCGATTCGCATCAGAACTATTGAAACCTTGCCAGTTTCCACCGGCGGCGTGCCGGTCGGGGCGCGTAATGACAGGAACCCTTGCGAGTCTGAGGGCATTTCAATTTGGTTGGGGCGAAAACTGGCAACAGATCCTGCCTAAAATGATTTCCAGTCGCCGTTCTTGATCGGGCAGTCGGACAGATTCGAGTCCTGCATGGGGGATGGATTGCGGAAGCGGCACCCGAGGGTTATTATCCGAACCGTCCAATCACCGGAAGGCGGAATCGACTCGCATCCGAGGGATGAAGCGCGGCTTCGGCCGCGTGGTCGCCGCTGTTATCTTCCGATTGGTGGGAACTTGCAGGAGCGTGGGCTCATTCCAGAGATGATCGACAACCAGTCAGATCGCCGCGAGGCGGAGGCACCCAGAGGAAGGGGCTTGTGGATGCAGCGCGGAATCTTGGGCGCGGTGTGCGTGGTGGTCATCGGGGTTTATGCATATGCGGCCTACTCCGGCTCCATGGCAACGACGGACCAACAGGCTGCCGACGCTTACTACAATGAGCTGGTGGAGGGCTTTCGGGCCGGCCAGCTCAATTTGAAGGTGGACGTGCCGGCCGGACTCACGCAACTTGTGAACCCCTATGATCCAGCCGCCAACGCTCCGTATCGGACTGCAAAGTTTGGGCTGTACGACCTGAGTTATTACAAGGGCAAAGTGTACTTGTACTTTGGGGTTACGCCCGCCTTGCTGTTGTTTTGGCCGTTAGTCGCGCTGACCGGCCATTACCTTTATGACGGACAAGCCGTGGTAATTTTTTGTGCCCTGGGTTTTCTGGGCAGCGTGAGCATACTATGCGCGCTAAGGCGGCGGTATTTTCCCAACGTGAGCATCTGGGTCGTCGCTGCCGGCGCACTGGTGCTGGGACTGGCGACGGGTGTGCCGATGCTGTTGCCGGGGTCCGCGGTTTACGAGGTGGCAATCAGTTGCGCGTACATGCTGACGATGCTGGCGCTCGGGACGATCTATTGCGCCTTGCACGAGCCGGATCGGAGACGGCTGTGGGTGGCGGCGGCGAGTGTGGCGTATGGGCTGGCGGTAGGGGCACGACCGACCATGCTGTTCGGTGCCATCATCCTATCGGTGCCGGTAATTCAAGCGTGGCGCGAGGGGCGGCGCGTTTGGACGTTGTTGGTCACGGCCATCGCCCCCATCGCGCTTATTGGATTGGCGGTGATGCTCTACAATGCCCTGCGGTTCGACAGTCCATTCGAGTTCGGCTGGCGCTATCAGTTGTCCGGAGCCGGGCAAATCACCGCTCAGCAGTTCAGTCTGCGCTATCTATGGTTCAATTTCCGGGTCTATTTTCTGCAGCCGGCGCGGTGGAGCGCTCGATTTCCCTTTGTGCATGAGATTGTCGTGCCGCCCTTGCCAGTGGGCTATGGGCAGGTTGAATCGTCCTACGGTATCCTGACTAACATTCCACTGGTGTGGCTGGCGCTGGCCGTGCCACTGGCGTGGAGGAGCCAGTCGGGCCAGTCAGGCTCGAACCTGCGTTGGTTCGTGGCGACGATGGCTTTGTATTTTATGACTTGCGCGTTGACTCTTGGGTTCTTCGGGAACGCTGTCATTCGCTACGAGATAGACTTCCTGCCGGCACTTCTACTACTGGCTGTGGTTGGCATCCTCGGATTGGAGCGCGTGTTGGCGACGCCCGGGGCGTGGCTGGCCCGTCGGCCGGTCCGGCGGCGGGCAGTGCGCTGGGGCTGGGGCCTGCTACTGGGCTTCTCGGTGGTGTTTAACCTGTTAGCGAGCGTCGAGCGTTGCGCCAACGCATACGATTCTGCCGGAACTTCCATGCATGAACTGGGCAAGATGCAGGAGACCATGGAGCTGTTCCAACAGGCCCTGCGAATCGATCCCGATTGCGCCGATGCGCACAACAATCTGGGGATCGTTTTGGCACAAACGGGTAAGATCGAGGAAGCCATCTCCCACTACGAGCAGGCCCTGCGTTTCGAACCCGATTACGCCGATGCGCACTACAACCTTGGGACCGCTTTGGCACAAACGGGCAAGATCGAGGAAGCCATCGCCCACTATGAGCAGGCGCTACGGATCAAACCCGATCTCGCCGATGCGCACAACAACCTCGGGACCGCTTTGGCACAAACGGGCAAGATCGAGGAAGCCATCGCCCACTACGAGCAGGCCCTGCAGATCGAACCCGATCTCGCCGAAGTCCACTACAATCTGGGAACCGCTCTAGCACAGGTGTACCGGGTGCCGGAGGCGATTGCACAGTACGAGCAGGCGCTACGGATCAAGCCCGATTACGCCGGGGCGCACAGCAGCCTGGGGGTGGTTCTGGCGGGGCTGGGAAAGTCCGAGGATGCCATCAAACAGTGTCAGGAAGCGCTGCGAATCGAACCCGATAATGCTGCGGCGCACTACAATCTGGGTATCGCCTTGGGACAGGCGGGCAGGATACCGGAAGCGATCGAGCATTTTCAGCAGGCACTGCGAATCAAGCCCGATTTGGTCCAAGCCCAGAACGCGTTGGCGCGACTGCGACCTCGCCAGTAAGTGGCTGCCCTCGGAAGTTCAAAGCGCAAGGTTTGCAAACCGTCCAAAGCGGGGAGCCATTTTGAGAAGGTGCAATTGGGGAACCTCTGCTGAGGGGGTGAGCTGTCGCAGGCGCAAGGCGTTCCAAGGGGTGGGCTATCCGGCGGTGTCGCACGTCCCGCGTGTGTAGATGGCGGGCAAGCCCTTACGGTTCCTCGCTATGCAAAGCGCGTGTGTTCGACTGGAGAAGTGTATAAGATGTCATCCGGCAGATGATGTTTTTGCGACAACGGGACACGGGGCTGGTCGGTGTGGCACAATGAAAAACGCGTGGATCTCACTGGCCACAGTTTGCGCGCTGGTCATCGGGGTTTATGCGTATACGGCCCACGAAGGCGCTTACACACAGCCGATTTTAGATGCGGCTAGTAGCTACTACAATTTGTTGGTGCAGGGTTTTCGCGCCGGCCAGCTCAATTTGAAAGAAGAAGCGCCGCTGGTACTGGCGCAACTCGCCGACCCATACACCTACAGTCCGCTTCGTCCCGGTAATATGCTGGATCTGAGTTATTACAAGGGCAAGTTGTACCTCTATTTTGGGGTTACGCCCGCCGTGATACTTTTCTGGCCCT
The DNA here is from genome assembly GCA_049515295.1 of Verrucomicrobiia bacterium. GTDB lineage: Bacteria > Verrucomicrobiota > Verrucomicrobiia > Palsa-1439 > Palsa-1439 > Palsa-1439. Next base: position 11,419 of record JBEKUF010000094.1, read on the forward strand.
ATGTGGCGCTGACCGGCCACTATTTGTTTTTTAAAGAAGCTGTGGTGCTTTTTTGCGTGGTCGGTTTTCTGGCCAGCGCGGGTCTGTTGTGCGCGCTCTGGCGGCGACATTTTGCCGAAGTCAACGTAGCGGTGGTCGCCGCCGGGACGCTGGCCCTCGGTTTGGCCACATTGATGCCGTCGCTGCTGGCGCGGTGCGATATCTACGAGGTGTCGATCAGTTGTGGGTATGCGCTGACGATGCTGGCCCTGGCGGCAATTTGGAAGGCGTTGGACGAGCCAGAGCGGCGAGGTCGGTGGCTGGCCGCAGCCAGTCTGGCCTACGGGCTGGCGGTGGGAGCCCGGCCCTCTTTGTTGTTCGGTGCGGTCATCCTGTTGGTGCCGGTGGTTCAAGTCTGGCGCGAGGGGCGGCGGATTTGGCTCTCACTGGTAGCCGCGACCGTCCCGATCACACTCATCTGGCTTGGGCTGATGCTTTACAATGTGCAACGCTTCGATGATCCGCTTGAGTTTGGCGTCCACTACCTGATGACCACGCGGTCACACCTTCATGAGCAGCAATTATTCGGGTTGCGGTATCTCTGGTTTAACTTGTGGGCTTACTTTCTTGAGACGGTTTGTTGGAGCAGTCATTTTCCTTTCGTGCATCGCATCGAGAGTGTGATGCCCCCTCCCGGTGTGCTGACAAATATCCCGCTGGCATGGCTGGCGTTGGCGGTGCCGCTGGCGTGGCGGGGACGGGTGGGCCCGGAGGGGTCGGCCTTACGCTGGTTTGTGATAGCCGTAGCCCTGCAGTTTGGGATTTGCGCGGTGACGCTCGGGCTTTACTTCGCCAAGGCCTCTCGCTATGAGGTAGATTTCCTGCCCGCATTAGTGCTGCTGGCTGTGATCGGCATCTTGAGTTTGGAGCGCGCACTGGCCCCGACCTCGGAGTCGGGGCTAGCTGGCCAGACGGTCTGGCGGCATGCGGCGCGGTGGTGTTGGAGCCTCCTGCTGGGCTTCTCGGTGGCGTTCAACCTGTTGGCGAGCGTCCAGCAATGTGCCGAGTCGGACAACGACCTGGGTATGCAACTGCAAGAGGCGGACCAGATGCAGGAGGCGATTCGGCAATACGAGCAGGCACTGCGCCTCTATCCTGATTTTGCCGATGCGCACATCAACTTGGGAGACGCGATGCTGCAGTCGGGCAGGATTCAGGAGGCGATTGGGCATTATGAACAGGCGCTGCGGCTCAAGCCTGATTTTCCGAAAGGGCACAACGACTTTGGGACCGCCTTGGTCCAATTGGGCAGGCTGCAGGAGGCGATTGAGCACTACGAACAGGCATTGCGCATCAAGCCCGATTTTGCCGACGCGCACTACAACTTGGGGGACGCCTTGATTCAGGCAGGCAAGGTACAGGAGGCGATCAGTCATTGGGAGCAGGCGCTGCGCATCAAGCCCGATTTGGCCGAGGCGCACAACAGCCTGGGGAACGCCTTGATTCAAGCAGGCAAGGTGCAGGAGGCGATCGAGCACTACGAACAGGCATTGCGCATCAAGCCCGATTTTGCCGACGCGCACTACAACCTGGGGAACGCCTCGATTCAGGCAGGCAAGGTACAGGAGGCGATCAGTCATTGGGAGCAGGCGCTACGGATCAAGCCCGATTTGGCCGAGGCGCACAACAATCTCGGAACCGCTTTGTATCAGACCGGCAAGGTGGAGGAGGCCGTCGGCCATTACGAGCAGGCACTGCGGATCAAACCAGGATATGCCGACGCGCACTACAATCTGGGGAACGCCTTGATTCAGGCAGGCAAGGTACAGGAGGCCATTCAGCATTACGAACAGGCGCTGCGAATCAGGCCCGATTTCATCCAAGCTCAAAATGCCCTGACGCGAGCGCGGGCTGCTCAGTGAAAAGTGGACTCGGGCAAGTCAAACCGTAAGGTTCGCAAAGCGGGGAGGGATTGCGGAAGCGGCACCCGAGGGTTATTATCCGAACTGTCCAATCACCGGAAGGCGGAATCGACTCACATCCGAGGGATGAAGCGCGACTTCGGCCGCGTGGTCGCCGCTCTTATCTTCCGATTGGTGGGAACTTGCAAGAGCGTGGGCTCATTCCAAAGATGATCGACAGCCAGCCAGATGGCCGCGAGGCGGAGGCACCCAGAGGAAG
>JBEKUF010000095.1:0-13551 GCA_049515295.1 Verrucomicrobiia bacterium
GTTAATTTCGCTTTGAAAGCGGTATGCTTCCCTGTAGGTTTCGCGCCATGCCGATTTTCGAGTTCATGGCGAGTTTGTAGATCGGGGATGCGATGCCGGTACACGTGGTTCCAGATGAAGCCGCGGGGTTGCGTCTTGACCAATTCCTGCGCCGGGAATTACCCGAACATTCACGGGCGTTTTTGCAGAAGTTGATCGAGCAGGGTGACGTGCATGTCAACGGCAGGCCGAGCAAGCCGAGTCATACCGTGCGCGCGGGTGATAAGATCCAGATTGAGATCCCGCCGCCACGTTCTCTCGAGGCGCGTCCCGAGGAAATTCCGCTGGATGTTCTGTTTGAAGACAACGACCTGATCGTGGTGAACAAGCCGGCGGGTTTGGTGGTGCATCCGGCGGCGGGAAACCGGGAGCACACGCTGGTGAATGCGCTGCTGCATCATTGTCGCGGCGGGCTGGCCGGCATCAGCGGCGTGGAACGTCCGGGGATTGTGCATCGGCTGGACAAAGGAACCAGCGGCTGCATTGTCGTGGCGAAGACGGATTTTGCGCATCAGGCTCTGGTCGCGCAGTTCAAGTCCCGCGACGTGAGAAAGATTTATCGCGCCCTGTGCTGGGGCCGGTTCGAGCGGTCGAGCGGGCGCGTCGAGACGGTGATCGGCCGTAGCGAGCGCGACCGCAAGAAAATGTCGGCCCGCGTGTCGCGGGGTCGGCAGGCCGTGACGGATTACCGCGTGCTGGAACAATTTCCGGACTTTGCGCTGGTGGAGCTGCACATCCACACCGGACGGACGCACCAGATTCGCGTGCATATGGCGTACATGGGTCATCCCGTGTTGGGAGATGCGACGTATGGACGAAAACCCGAAACCCGAAACCCGAAACCCGAAATTTCCGTTGCTCGACTGATGTTGCACGCCTATAAACTCGGTTTTACGCATCCGCGTTCGCAGCAGTTTGTGGAGTTCACCGCGCCGGTGCCGGAGGATATGGTGAAATTGTGCCCGACCTGAATGAGATTATCGACGAAACGATCCACGCGTTGGAGGAGATGAAACGCTCGGGCGTGAGGCATGTCGCGGTCTCGCGCGATACCGTCGAGAGATTGGGGAAAGCGCCGCGATCGAAAGCCGTTGTAGGCCCGCTGCCCCCAGCGGGCGCAGAGGTGATAACGACAGCGCCGCGTGAGGGCACGCGGCCTACAGCAGACAACGTGGCGGCCGAACTCGCGGCGATCGAGGCGCGGGCGAAGGCGTGCGTGAAATGCGGCGAGTTGTCGCGGTGCCGGCACAGCGTCGTGTTCGGCGTCGGCAATGCGCGGGCGGAGATCATGTTTGTCGGCGAAGCGCCAGGACGCGACGAAGACATGCAGGGGGAGCCATTTGTGGGACGCGCGGGCGCGTTATTGACGAAGATCATCGCAGCGATGGGGTTCAAGCGCGAAGACGTGTACATCGCCAACGTGCTGAAGTGTCGTCCACCCGAGAACCGGACGCCGTTTCCCGATGAAGTGACGAATTGCCTGCCCTATCTGTTGTCGCAGATCGAACTCATCAAACCGAAACTCATCGTGGCGCTCGGCGCGACGGCGGTGCGGGCGCTGCTGGATGTGCAGATCGGGATCACCAAGATGCGCGGGCACTGGTACACGTTCCGCGATATCCCCATCATGCCGACGTTCCATCCCGCTTATCTGCTTCGCAATCCGGCGGCGAAGAAAGAAGTGTGGGACGACATGAAAGCCGTGTTGGAAAAGCTGGGACGGCCGGTGCCGAAAGGCCGATGAGATGTAATTCTGCCGTGGCTCGGCGGAAGTCTCGCCCTCCCGGGTACAGCAGACCAATAGTTACAGCAGTGCTACCCACCTTGCAAAAATGTCCCTGCCGATCTTCTGGAGGGCGGGCAGATGGGAGTGGGAATTGAGTTTGATGGCGGAGCCGTTGAGGCTCGGGGATTGGAATTGGTCGGCGAAGGTGGCGACCGGCGTGGCGCCACGCGAAAGATCGAAGATGTCGCTACGCGAGTGGAAGCCAACGGGGAACAAAGTTCCCCCGAAAATGGCATGTCTCTAGCCGCAAGATCGGTAAGGGCGATGCTGGATAATGCTAACATGTTTGGGTGGCTTTTCCATTGCCGCAGGGGTAGTTTATCACACTGTGCAACGGGTATTGATCACCGGCGGGGCAGGATTCATCGGATCGCACCTGGCAGAGGCATTGGTGACGGAGGGCAAGGAGGTATTCGTCATCGACGACCTGAGCACAGGTTCGCTGGCCAACATTGCCCACCTGCGGGACAATCCGAGATTTCATTTCACAAAGGGGTCAATTCTCAGCAGCGACATTCTGGAACCGCTGGTCGCTCAGGCAGATTTCATCTATCATCTGGCGGCGGCGGTCGGCGTGGAACTGGTGGTGCGCAGCCCCGTGTTCACCATCGAAGACAACGTTCGCGGGACCGAGATCGTGTTGGCGACGGCGGCAAAACGCAAGGTCGGCCTGCTAATCACTTCGACATCAGAGGTCTACGGCAAAAGCGACCATGACCGTTTTCGGGAAGATGACGATCTATTGATCGGTCCGCCGACATTCGCGCGGTGGAGTTATGCGTGTTCCAAATTGTTGGACGAATTTCTGGCTCTGGCCTACTGGCGCGAGAAGAAGATGCCAGTTTTCGTGGCCCGGCTGTTCAATACCGTCGGGCCCCGGCAGACGGGGCGATACGGGATGGTGGTGCCACGGTTTGTGCAGGCGGCATTGCACGACGAGCCGATCATGATCCATGGCGACGGCAAGCAGACCCGCTGTTTTTGTCATGTAGCAGACGTGGTGCGGGCGCTGGCGGCCCTGCCGAACCAACCGCGGGCCGTCGGACAGGTTTACAACATCGGGAGCACGGAGGAGGTTTCGATTCTGGAGCTGGCGCAACGCGTCAAACGACTGACAGAAAGTCGGTCGGAATTGCGGCTCATCCCGTATGAGCAGGCGTACGCGAAAGGCTTCGAGGACATGCGTCGGCGGGTGCCAAGCACTGACAAGTTGTACCAATTGATGGGCTGGCGACCGACGAAGTCGTTGGATGAAATACTGAAATTGATGATTGAGTTTCAGCGTGAGGCGGACGCGCAAGTGTCTGGGCGCCAAGGGAACTGAACCATTGCAATTCAGGGTCTGGTATGATATACATTAACTAAATACCAGCCGTGGTATAGGCTATGCTTCCGTATGAGAATGTGGCAAGAGAGTTTGGCCGTGAGTGATATACACGATATAAGCGGCGACTCGAGAGAGATCGTGATGAACTCGGCGTTGTACCGTGAGTTTCTGGCTGAGCGCGAAGAAATTCTGCGTCACAAGTGGCTGGAGAGCGAGAAGGCGGGGTACGACATCGGGTTTGAGCGAGCGCTGCTGGACTGGATCGTGAAACACCGGTCGAACTGGCGGAAGTCCCGCAAGGAATCTCGTTCGTAGTCGAGTAGAGACGTTCGATGCGTCTTTGAGTTGGCACTGAGAGGCCAACCAGGAACTGGCCGTTTGCCTCGTTGAGGCGGACGGTTTTTTTGTGTCGTGAGCGCCGAGGTGATCGACGCGACGGGAAACATCGTCACGCCGGGATTGACCGACATGCGCGCATTGGGGCGAACCGGGTCGAAGCGCCAAGGAGACGATTGAGACGGCGAAGCGCGGCGTGGCGCGAGGTGGGTTTATACCCAAATCAACCTGAACGACCAAACGATTGAAGGTGTGGGCCGCGGGAAACTGCCAATTCTCAGCGTTCAACATCACTCGGAACAATCTGCAAGAGTGCATGATACAGGTTGTGTCTTTGATGGCTTTTGCAGATTAATTCTTGACAGCAGTAGATCAGTGGCACGCAGAAATGTGGCGAGCACTACGCGTTTCCAGCACGCTTAAGCCAGACAAGCAGGATGGCAATGTCTGCCGGTGTGACGCCAGGAATCCGCGAAGCTTGTCCGATAGAGTCGGGGCGGAATCGGGTGAGCTTCTGGCGCGACTCGAAGCGAAGCGCGGCGATCTTCTCGTAGTCGATCCACTCGGGCAGGTTCTTGTCTTCGAGTTTTCTGAAGCGATCAATCTGTTCCAAATCGCGGGCAATATAGCCTTCGTACTTGAGTTGGATTTCGATTTCTTGAATGACATCCTCTGGAATGGTTTGATCCGCGATCGGTAGCGACCTGTAAGCGACTTCTGGGCGGCGAAGTATCTCTGCGTAGGTATTGGACCCGTCTCGGCTCTTCCGAAGTCGGTCAATCTCTCGCTCTATCGCCTGGCGTTTCCTCTGAAACAGATCCCAATGATTGTCGTCGACCAAGCCTACGAGGTGCCCGAGCGGTGTCAACCGGAGATCGGCATTGTCCTGCCTTAAGAGGAGCCTGTATTCGGCGCGCGACGTGAACATCCGGTACGGCTCATCGGTGCTCTTGGTGATCAGGTCATCGATCAGCACGCCGATGTAACTATCTGCGCGCGTGGGCGTTAGCGGTTTGGAGGCTTTTGCTTTCAATGCGGCATTTATTCCGGCGACAAGACCTTGCGCACCGGCTTCTTCATAGCCGGACGTGCCATTAATTTGTCCGGCGAAAAAGAGATTCTCAATGCGCTTGGTTTCCATCGTTGGATGGAGCTGGTGTGGGAGACTGTAGTCGTACTCGACCGCGTATCCGGGGCGCAGAATCTGGGCGGTTTCGAGGCCGGCGATTGTGTGAATCATCTGAAGCTGAACTTCCTCTGGCAAGCTTGTGGAAGCGCCGTTCACATAGAATTCATCGGTTGCGCGGCCCTCTGGCTCTAGGAAGATTTGATGTCGCGGTTTTTCGGCGAACTTGACGATCTTGTCTTCGATGGACGGGCAATAGCGTGGGCCGATGCCGCGAATCTGGCCTGAGTACATGGGCGAGCGATGCAGGTTGGCTTGGATGACTTCGCGGGTCTTGTCGGTCGTGTACGTGAGGTAGCACGGCAATTGTTCCACGTGGAACGTTCGGGGCGTGCGGTAAGAGAAAAACGGTATTGGCTCATCACCGAGCTGCACGTCCATCTTTGAGAAATCAATCGATCGGCGATTGAGTCTTGGCGGTGTGCCCGTCTTCAACCGTCCAAGCTCGAACCCCAGCTTCTTGAGGCTGTCGGACAGCGAATAGGCGGCTGGCTCGCCGGCGCGGCCCGACTCCAACTTCGATTCCCCGATATGAATCAGGCCGCGTAAAAACGTACCGGTTGTTACGATCACGGAGTCGGCATCATATTGAACATTCATCTTGGTCACGACGCCGCAGACCTCGTCGCCACGAACCAAGATGTCGTCGATCATCGCCTGCTTCAATTCGAGGTTCGCCTGTCGCTCGACCACCCATTTCAATCGGAATTGGTATGCCTTCTTATCGCATTGCGCGCGCGGAGCCCTCACCGACGGCCCCTTTTTCATATTGAGCATTCGGAACTGAATGCCGGTTTGATCCGTGTTGACGCCCATCTCGCCGCCAAGGGCGTCGATCTCCCTAGCGAGGTGCCCCTTGGCCAGTCCGCCAATTGCCGGGTTGCATGACATCTGGCCGATGGTATCGAGATTCGTTGTCAGCAGGAGCGTCTGGCATCCCATGCGTGCGCTCGCTAGGGCCGCTTCGGTTCCAGCATGGCCGGCGCCGATCACGATGATATCGTACTTCTTTGGGTATGTGAACGTGGCGCTCATTTTCCGATGCAGAAAGTGCTGAATATCCGTTCGAGTATGTCATCAGTGCTCGTCTTCCCAATGACTTCGCCTAGGCAATCCAGGCCACAACGCAGTTGCTGCGATGCGATCTCGAGCGGATCCGCGGCCTGTAAAATATGACACGATTTTGTCAAGTATTTATCAGCAGACTGGAGCAAATGCTTTTGGCGTTCGTTGATCGCCACGTCCACGGCAGTCGTGCCGACGGCGCCGCAGTGGGCGAGGTCAACCAGCTTGGTGCGGAGGGCATCGAGACCGTCACCCTGAGTGGCGGACACACAAATGGAATTGGCAGTGCGTGCGATCTCGGCGGGGAGGCGCAGGCGATGAGGGAGGTCGGACTTGTTCAGCACGAAGATCGCGGGCTTGGTTCCGATCATGACGATAATCTCAGAGTCGGCGGCCGTGAACAGTCTTGATAAATCACAGACTAGAAGTGCCAACTCACTGGTGTCCAATGCCTTACGACTGCGATTCACGCCGTGTTGTTCGGCGGTTCCGCGGGACCGTCGAATACCGGCAGTATCAGTGAAACGGAATGGGATGCCGTTAATGCTGACGCTCTCTTCGATCGTATCGCGAGTAGTTCCAGGAACAGGTGTGACAATGGATCGCTCTCGGCCGACAAGGGCGTTGAGGAGACTGGATTTTCCGACGTTGGGCCGGCCAACGATGGCAACGGATATGCCGTCCCTCAGGATCTGACCTTCGCGGGCGGTTGCCAGCAGCGTTTGAACGAGGCGGGTGACATCCTCAGTGCCGCGAATGAAATCTTCGCGCAGTTCGTGGCCGATGTCCTCGTCCGGGAAGTCGATGTGGGCCTCCACATGGGCTAAGATTGTCAGGAGTTTATCGCGGGCCGCGTTAATCCTGGCTGATAGATGGCCTTCCAGTTCGTGAAGGGCGGCGGTATGGGCGCGGTCGGACTTGGCGCGTATGAGGTCCATCACCGCCTCGGCTTGGGTCAAGTCGAGGCGGCCGTTGAGGAAGGCGCGTTTGGTGAATTCGCCGGGCTCAGCCAACCGCGCGCCGCTTTGCAGGCACAGGGCCAGAATCTTGCGGGCAGTGAGCACGCCGCCATGGCAGTTGATTTCAACTGTATCCTCCCTGGTGTACGTGCGGGGGGCGCGCATGACCGCGAGCATTACCTGGTCGATGACGTCGCCATCGATGCCGATGGTTCCCAAATGAAGAGTGTGAGTGGGAAACTCGGATGGGCGGCCTCGGCGGGAACGAAAAACCCGGTCGGCCACGTCGAATGCCCGCGGGCCGGAGACGCGAATGATGGCGATGCCGCCCTCGCCGATCGGAGTAGAGATTGCCGCGATTGTGTCTTCCATGAACTTTACCCGCCTTTGGCGGGCCGCCGTAATCGCTGAGTATAACAGTCGCCGGGCGGATTTCAACGAGCGGGCGATATTTGGTCGCGTCCGAATTTGGGATTTGGGTGGGCAGGTTCCCGTTCGAAAGAGAGGTCACCGACACGCTCATGCCGGCGTTATTCGCAATCGAGCGTAGCAGTGTCAGCAACGGTTTGCCGGGTACGACGAGTCATTCTTTGCTGTCGGGCGGATGGAGACGAGAAGACTTGTTGGCGGCCTCGCGGGTGATCTCGTAGTAACGCGTGAAGCGCTCCATGGGATCGTCAATTGCCCGGCACGCAAGCATGGCCCGGATCCGGATGAGCAGGTCGACCAGATCGATGGGCTTGAACGTAAAGTCATCTGCGCCGGAAGTCCTCGCCTCCTCAAGCTGCGAAGGCAAGAGAACCCCCGTAATCACGATGATGGGGATGTGCTGCGTCTTTGGGTTGGCACGAAGCACCTTGCAAACGGTCACACCGTCCTGAACGGGCATGCGAAGATCGAGCAGGATCAAATTGGGCCGGTAGATGAACGCCTGGTTGATACCATCCTTGCTGGACGCAGCTGTGGAGATAGTGAAACCCTCGGGAGCCAGGCGTTGCGTGAGGAAATCAAGCATTGCCGGATCGTCGTCGATGACCAGTATGGTTTCTGCCATAGCATTGTCTCCTCAGGTCCGTCAAGGACCTGCGTTGTTTGTTTCATTCTTACGCGGGAACTCGATGATCAATCGGACTACTCCGGCTCAGTTTCTCTCGTCTGATCTTTTTCGACCATCAGCTCCTTGCATTCCAGTTGCTACCGGTTTGAGCAACATCCAGGAGAAATTCAGATGCGGCGTAACCTGGCTGAACCGATGAAAGTCCACGGGTTTCACAATGTAAGCATCAGCCCCGAGTCGGCGAGATCCGGTCATGTCCCGGTCGTGATTGGAAACCGTCAGTATGACCACTGGAATCATGCTCGTGCGCTCGTCACTCTTGATGCGGCGCAACACTTCCATGCCATCCACTTTCGGCAAATTCAGGTCCAGCAGCACCACATTCGGTCGGTTTTCCAAACGGCGGTAGGCATACGCACCGGTACCGAACACAAATGCCAATGCCTCAGCCCCGTCACGTACCCAATGCACGCGATTGCCAAGGTGCGCGCGTTTGAATGCACTGACCACCAGTTCCGCGTCGTTGCGATCGTTCACAACCAGCAAAATGTCCACCAGCTCATTGCCCCCGTCATAAGGCAAGTTGGCGACCTGTGTTGCGCCGGGACCGTTGGACGGCGAAAACAGGGCGGCGATGGAGAGTTGAAGTGCTTTCGCGATCTTTTCAATGCTCTTCAGAGAGGGGTTACGCGCCCCACGCTCAATGTCGGCGATGTAGGTGCGGTGCAAACCGGCTCGGTCCGCAAGTTCCTCTTGTGAAATCCTCAAGTGGTTTCGCCGCTCCCTTACGACTGAGCCGAAATATCTGGTCAAATCCCCCCCCTGTTCATCAACCTTGTCAACCGTTGACTACCATGCGAACGTGAAACCCAACAACAGACTATGAGTGACAAGTCCGCGACGTTGGGCATTGTGGAAACCATTTCGGACACTCTTGGCGACTCTGTAATTATGTCGTCATCTCCCGTCACTGTCGTGTGAGGAAGTAACCGCAGCCCAAACGTAGAGTTCACAATGCCAGTCCTTCCCCGGTGAGTTCCCAAGCTCGGTGCAGCCTGTCGACGCGTCGTTTGTACTCGGACCGTACCTCGGCGATACGCGCCTCCAGTTTGGCCTTCGTGTCAGCCCGCGCTTTGGCGACCTGGTTCTTCAGGGACTTGATCTTCGCGTCCATCTCCCGCTTCGCCACTTCTGCCGCCGCCCTGGCCCGGTCCTGCGTGGCTTGCAGCCTGGCCTTGGCCGCGCTGATCTTCGCCTGGAGCTTCGCCTTTGCCTTCCGGTCCGCCCGAGCGTACTCGGCTTTCAGGTCGGCAACCTCGGCTTTGAGTGCCGCGGCGTCCCTCGCGATCTCGGAGTCCAGAACGTCCGCGCGCGCCCGGCGGAAGACGACGCCACCCGCAGCCTCCATGCGTGTATCCACTGGCATCACCCACTCCTCACAAACTTCGGCGACCACGGCCACCTTGCCCGGCTGCAGGTATTGCCCGACCTCGCCCAGAAAGTCCTCGCCGACTCCGACTTTCGCCAGGTCGTACAGCATACCCCCGAACGTCCCGGCCTCGGCACCGAGCGCGACACCCACGGACCCACCGAGCAGGCCGATCAAACTCCCCGTGACGAGGCCGACGCCGCTCCCGAGCGGGCCCTGGTCGGTCGCCTGTTTGACGGTCACCTTTCCACCGTCGTCCTTCGCCATTACGGCGCTCGCGTAGAGCGTGATACTGCCCTCGGCGTGCAAGTCCTCGAGGGCCTTGGAGCCCTCATAGGCTTTCTTCTCGTTATCGAATATTACGACGACGATCTTGTCATCCATCGCAGCTCCCTCTTGGTTGGTGCGCGCCAAGCCCTCGGTCCAAGGCACACCGGTTTTTGTCACTGCTTCGACGATGAGCTTCCTACAGTCAGTTCTCGTGCCGGACTTGCGGAATTTTCGGAACACACTGATTCAAGGGGTGTTGTGATGTTCCTCGGCGGTTGAAGCCCCCTACGAAATTTTGCGGCTACGAAACTTCATGGGAAATAACACGAAATTTCGCGGGCACAAGACCTGGTTGAAAGGCTCATCGGTCTCGTCTATCATGGGGACGTGGCAGCGCTGGCCGAGTACAGGTACGATCCGGACTTCGCGAGAGAGTTCATCTTGGAACTCGCTCAAGAGCGGTCCCTGGCTGGTCTCCTGCAGAAACTCGTTCATCACGCCATGACGACTCCGGCCATCGCACTTCTGCCGGTTTGGCTGATCGACGCGGGAGACATCTGTGCCACTTGCTCGATGAGACCGGTCTGTCCCGATCAAACCCGTTGCTTGCATGCCGCGGCCAGCGGCGGCAACTCGATCTTCAACCCGAAAGGTAACTGTCCGCAGTGTGATGACTGGCTGGCGCGTGTGCCATTGGGAGTTGGGATCGTGGGCCAGATTGCGGAGACGGGCAAACCGATCGTCATCCGGGAATTGAGTGGGGAGACGGAGGTATTGGCCCCCCACGACTGGCTGAAGCGTGAGCAGGTGCGTGGATTCCACGGAGCGCCGATCATTCACCACGGCGAGGTGTTGGGAGTCATCGCGGTGTTCGCCCGCGCGCCGATACCCGATGAAGCGATGGGCTGGTTGCGCATCTGCGCCAACCACATCGCCGGAGCGGTCGCCAACGAGCGTGCCTTCGAGGAGATCCGTCGGCATAAGGCACAACTTGAGTCAGAAAACGCCTACTTACAGCAGGAAGTGGCTGAGGCGAAGGCGTTCGGCGACATCGTTGGCCAAAGTCCGTCGCTACGGCACATCATCAGCCAGATTGACGTGGTCGCGCCGACCGACGCCACGGTCCTCATCCTCGGCGAGACCGGCACCGGCAAGGAACTCGTCGCGCGAGAAATCCACGAACGCAGCCGACGCAACAACAAGCCGCTGATCCGCGTCAACTGCGCGTCGGTCCCGAGAGAGTTGTATGAGAGCGAGTTTTTCGGTCACGTGAAAGGCGCGTTCACTGGCGCGATCCGCGACCGCGCCGGCCGCTTCGAGGTTGCCAATAGCGGGACACTGTTTCTCGACGAAATCGCCGAAGTGCCATTGGAACTCCAGAGCAAGTTCCTGCGAGTCTTGCAGGAGAAACGCTATGAGCGGGTCGGTGAGGACAGGACGCGAAACGTGGACGTGCGCATCATCGCCGCCACCAGCCGGGATTTGAAGGAAGAAGTCGAAGCCGGGCGCTTTCGGGGGGACCTGTTTTACCGGCTGAATGTCTTCCCCATTCAGGTCTCTCCGCTCCGCGAGCGCCGGGAAGACATTCCGCTGCTGGCGCAGCATTTCATCGACTTGTCGGTGAAAGAACTGCAGTGTCCGCAACCGCGGCTGACCCGGTCGGGCGTCGCCAAGCTTCAGAACTACGATTGGCCCGGCAACGTGCGGGAATTGCGCAATGTGATCGAGCGCGCCGTCATCCTCGCCCGGGGCAGCGCTCTGGACTTTGACCTGCCGGCGACAAACTCCTCACCAGCCCCCTCTCCCGTTGCGCCGCGGAATGGCGACAAGGCCGAACCGGAATTCCTCACCGAACCAGAATTGCGGAACCGCGAGCGCGAAAACTTGCTGGTGATCCTCGAAAAGACCGGTTGGAAAATCCAGGGGCCCGACGGCGCTGCCGAGCTTCTCGGCGTCAAGCCGACCACGCTGATTTCACGCATCAAGAAGATGGGCCTGAAACAGCCGAAGCAACGGTGAGTTGCCGGGCGAAGCGGAACATACCTCTTGTTGCCTGACGCAACGCGTGTCCGCGTTCACGCCCTGTCAAACGTCACGCAGTGAGCCAGTCGATTGCTTCTTCGAAGGAGGTAAACGCTTGAACCTGAAGACCCCGGTTCTGAGCGCAGAGCGCTAGGAACTTGGCGTAATCGAACCGTTCCCTCGGACAGAGGACTGCGGTCTTTCGGCCGGCAAGGATCCGTAGCTTGGCAAGCTCGGCCGCGAAATACCACAGGTCTTGAACAGACAGAAGAGACCGGACGTGGCGGTTGTCGAGAATCACCTCGAAGTCCGGGGAAGAGGGACGGGTCGCCGCGAGCTGCAGGAGAACCCGCTGGCTTTCTTTCAGATCCAGAGTTCCGTGCGTAGTGACCTTGAGGAACTCCGTAGCCTGAATGATTCTGATATACGCCGGCATCGCTCCTCCAGAGAACCCTTCACCAACCGGGAGGTCCGTTACCACTAGCCGTCGTAAAACACAAGATGTTTCGCGCTGGCGTTGGGAGAGTTGTAGGAGTCATCTGGTAGGCGGCGAGGCGGTTGCGTCGCTTGCCCCGCCCAGCTATCGGTCAGCGATAATTGTGCCGGACACGGCCCGGCATTCATGATATGGTCGCCACAGTTGTTCTTTGACATATGGGACTGGAGAGCATGGTTGATGGCTGATGGGCGGCGGCCACGTGATGACTTATTGGCAGGCGTGGCTCGCGCCGTGGGCCGTCGCAGCAACGACTCGGCAAAAGAAGGCCGACCATGGAGGGGGGGTGACCAAAAAACGTATTTCTGACGAACGAAGCCAATTGTTGGAGGCGCCTGTGCTTTTTGATCTCATTGGCCGACAGCAGGTTGGACGGCGTACAGCGTCAATTTGTCGCGTGGCTTCGTTTGTTCAGAATTGGCTTCGTTTGGGGTGTCCGGCGGCCAATCTCAGCATACAACCGCGGTAATGTACTAGCGCGGACTGGAGGGGATGCCGTAGTTGACGCCGGGGATGGGTTCTTCCAAGATGGCCTGCTGCAGGGAGGCGAGCGCATCCTGACACAGGAACATGACCTTGCGTTTTTGATCCAGGGAGATGGCCAGGGAACGGACGTTGGTGTTCTCGCGCGAGAGCGGGATGATTTTCGCCCTGACCCGGCTGAACCGTTCGTAAGCCGACCGGGCGGCGGCGAGGTCAGCGTCGCCGGTGAACGACGGAAGCGCCGCGAGGCCGTCGAGGTCCTTGCGGACTTCCTGATCGTCCGCAGTCATCCGCGCCTCCATCGCGTCCATTTTCGTGTCGCTTTCTTCGGCGATGTGGGGCGCGAGCAGGGCCTGGATGCGCAACGCCGCGGTCTGAGCACCGAAAGCAAGCAGCGCCACGGTCCGGGCTTCGGGTGAAGCGGCGCTCTTCGACACGAGTCGGGACAGGGCGTCATTGATTTCCGTGATCGCGTCCGCCGCCGGGCCAAACGCCAGATTGTAAGCTTTGATGTTGGTGTTCTTGACCGCCAGGGCCAGCAGGTCGCGGTCGACACTCTGGAAGTCGGTGAAGGATCTGGAGAATTGCGCCAACAGGTCTTTCTCGCGTTGGGTGCCGCCTGCATCCAGGAGCTGTCCCAACTCGTTGCGTTCCCGTTCCACATCGGCGGTGGCCGCGCGGGCCTGGTCGGCGTATTTCTGCGAGTCCTCGTCGGTGATGGCCATGACGGCGCTCTTCTCGGCCTCCGACGCAGAGGCGAGGGCCAGGCGCATCCGTTCCACCGCATCGACTCGTTTGGCCTTGAAGGCGAGTAATTCGGCGGTGCTCCGGCCCTTTTGGAAATGGAGTGCGACCAGCATGATCGCGAGCAGCAGAACGGCGCCGAAGACCATCCAACGAATGTCCCTGGTGCCGGGCGTGCTGGTCATGATGCACTCCGGAGAACGGATGCGAGGAGTGTTGGCGCAGTCATGGTTTGCGATCTCCTAGCACAAAGAAACTGGGAGTGCGAGCGCAATGAGTCGGCACGATGTCGATCGTCACGAACAGAAGCGACCCGTGATTCAGGGCGCTGGGGCATTCTGCATTTCTTGTG
>JBEKUF010000096.1:0-13451 GCA_049515295.1 Verrucomicrobiia bacterium
ACGTGACGGACAGACAGGTTTCAAAGACGGCAGGGCGCGGCACGATCGCACCTTGAATCGAATCCAGCCCGGTCGCATCCAAAGTACGTGCGGGTCGCGGTTGGCATGTGTCTGGTGGACATGCGCCTATTTCAGGCCCTGAAAGAACATTTATGGTTACCGATCAATACAACGACAGCAGCGATACCATCCAGCTCTACATGCGGGAGATTGGAAGGACGCCGTTGTTGACGCGCGCGGAGGAGATCAAACTGGCTGCGCGGGTCAAGCGGGGCGACAAGCGCGCGCGCGAACAGATGATCAAAGCCAACCTGCGCCTGGTTGTCAAAATCTCCTATGACTACGCCAATCTCGGAATGCCGCTGCTCGACGTGATCAACGAAGGCAACATCGGCCTGATGAAAGCCGTCGAGCGATTTAATCCCAAGAAAGGCGCCAAACTTTCCACGTATGCGGCGTTGTGGATCAAGCAGTCCATTCGCCGGGCCCTGTCGAACCAGTCCAAGACGATCCGTCTGCCCGTTCACGTTGTGGATAAAGTCCACAGATTGCATCGCGCGAGCGTCGAACTCACCGAGACACTCGGCCGCGAGCCAAATGATGCCGAGTTGGCCGAGCGACTGGGCATCGCGCCGGCCCGGGTGGCCCAGCTTCGCACGTTCGGTGTCAGCCCCGTCAGCCTCGACGCTCCGATCGGGGATGATGACGACAATCGATTCAGCGACATTGTCGAGGACGAGGGCGCATTGACCCCGTACGAGCTGCTTCGCGTGAAAACAATGCGGCAGGAAATCCGCGAGCACATCAAGTCCCTGACCCCGCGCGAGGCGAAAATCATCACGATGCGTTTCGGCCTGGATGGGAAGCAACCACGTACGTTGGATGAAGTGGGGAAGAAGTTCAAGGTGACCCGCGAACGCATCCGCCAGATTCAGCAACTTGCGCTTGGCAAGCTCCGCCGGCGCGTCGATGCACTCGACAACGGCGACCGCATTGGCAAATCCTGACCGCCTCAGTGGTTGCGCAGAAAGCGCACCTCGGCGCGCAGACGTTCCAGCTCATCGAGCAGATCGAACATGGTCTTGAGCATGCCCAAATCGACGCCGTGAGCGGTCCGCAAGTGCTCGATCTGCCGCACGGCATGGATGGCCTCTTCGGTGAATTCCATCACGCCGTACGGCGGCTGAACGACCGGTCGCACCAGGCCGGCGCGGCAATAGATCAAAATGGAACGGCGGGGGACACCCGCGAGGTAAGCGGCGGCATCGAGGCTGTAGAGGACGTTCGGGTTTGGCTGAAACAACTCCAGAGCAACGGGTGATGGATCGTCGGGAACGGATCGTTTGCTCATGAGGTCTTCCTCGGGTTGAATGCCGATTTCGCGGCCAACTGCTCCCACAGAGCCTTTTGCTCCGACGTAAGATGCGACGGGACCTCGATGGATACGACGGCATAGAGGTCGCCCCGCGTTCCGTCGCCCGTGGGCAACCCTTTCCCGCGCAGGCGAAATTGCCGTTCCGACACGGTGCCCGCAGGAATTTTCAAGGAGACCGTTCCATCCAGAGTTGGGATGTGGACGGTGGCGCCCAGCACGGCTTCCCACGGGGCCAGATCCAAATCGTAGTACAGATTGGCGCCGCGCACACGGAAGTCGGGGTGCTGGGCAAACTTTACTCTCAGATACAGGTTTCCCGACTCACCCCCGCCGATACCTTCCTGGCCTTTGCCGGCGACGCGGATGAGTTGCCCTTCCCGAACGCCGGGGGGGATTTTCACCCGCAAGGTCTGCGTGGTCGATTGTCCCGTGTGCGGATCGGTTCGTTGCAGCCGGATCGTGCGCGTTGAACCGCGCAGGATTTCGTCCAGCGTCACCAGGATGTCACCCTCGATGTCCTGGCCGCGTTGGGCGAACGTCTCGTCTTCCCCGCCGTTTCCCCCCGCGCGGTCGAAGCCACCGAACGGGCGACCGCGGCTGCCGAAAAACTGCTCGAAGAAATCGCTGAAGCCCGTGCCATCGAAATGGAATTCAGAACCCCCTTCGGGACTTCCGCCGAATCCACCTGTTGGCGGCGCGGTTTGCCGTTCCGGATGGTTCCAGTTCGCGCCGAGTTCATCATACTTTCGCCGTTTTTCCGGGTCGCTGAGGACTTCGTTGGCCTCGTTGATTTCCTTGAACTTTTCCTCGGCGGTGCGTTTGTCTTTGGCGACGTCGGGATGATATTTGTGGGCGAGCGTGCGGAAGGCCTTCTTGATTTCCGCGTCGGTCGCGGTTCGCGGCACGCCGAGAACGTCGTAGTAGTCCTTGAATTCAACGGTCATGGCCGGCTCCGGGGAAATGGCGCGGACCCTTCACGATTACCGTCGACGCAGTTTCGGCGACGGAAGCGATCGCATTCGTCGAATCGGACACCCGGCTTGGAGGATCAGGATACATGGTTTGGCCCTCGCAACGCACTGTTCTCATACCCCTTTTTGTTGTGGAGTTCAAGATGGCGTGTCCCTTGGGCACGAGAACCCCCGCGGGCGCGATAAGGCGTTGACCGGACGGGGATGTGATGAAACAAACTGTTATGGGGTCGCCGAAATAACGATTCGTTTTTTCAATTGGGAGCCTGGGCGTGGGCTTCGACGAACCACAGGTATTTGTCCGCCCCACGTGAAATCTCGGTGCAGATATCGGCGGTATCGGCGTCCTTGAGTTCATTGGCCTGGTCGATGGTCTGGCGGATCAGTTTGCCAAAAGTGGCAATGGCATGGGACAGGGCCGCCACATGTTCCTTGCCGCTGGCGGCGGCCAGCGGATACTCGGGGAGGCTGGATTTCCTGGCCGCCAAACGGACGGTGCCTTCGGCGATGCCGCCCAGTTGGACGATCCGTTCGGCAATGAGATCGACGTATTCTTCCGAATCTTCCGAGAACTTGTCGAACAGTTCGTGCAGGGCGATAAAGCTGGATCCCTTTACATTCCAGTGGGCCTGTTTGGCTTGAATCATCAGGTCAATGGAATCCGCCAGCCGGTCTTGTAGTAGCGCCGCTATCTGAATCCGTGTTTTCTCCGGCAAATCGTTTCTGGTTTTATACATGGGACATTTCCCTGTTGATTTCAATCGTTCCCTGTTCCGTGGCCTGATTCCGATCCAGCGGCTGGATCTTCTTTTTTATGAAAGTATTCGCGGACTTTCGCGGCGATCTGGCGGTCGGTCATCTTATCGACGGTTTCCATGGCAATGATGTGTTCGCCGAGCCGGTCGTTCTCGAGGCGCTTTTTCAGTTCGCCCTTGGCCTCCCCGGGGCCAAAGATCAGGATGGATTCGGCATTACGAATGGCCGCAATCACCTCGGCGTAATAATCGTTCAGTTCGCCGGTAAAGTTCCGCTCGCGGCTGTCATCCGCCGGCACTTGTTGCGGCTCATAGTGCCTCGTCGAGCGGACGCCGGCAAAACGTCCGGGCTGTTTTTCCACGTTCGACCGGATCTCCATGGTCTCTTCCCCTTCGGCGGAGACAATCGCGATCACGGCCTTCCGGTGATCAATCCACAAACCCGCGGTCGTTTTCATAAAGCTCTCCTTTGGGTGGCTGGCTTCGCCATTGGGGCCGCGATCGAACCGGGATGACCGCTTCGACCAGAACGGGGGAAGCAAGAATTTGCGCCGATGCTGTCATGGCCGCCGCGGACAGGGCCGCCTGCACCGTCTTCAACAATTCTTCACCGGTGAACGGTTTGAGCAGTGTGGCGGCAATCTGCAGCCACGGGTGCCGGTCCAACTCCTCCGTGGGCAACGCTGCCGAGACCAGAACAACCGGGAGATTCATCTGCGCCACGCGCAATTTTTTGACGAGTTCGACGCCGGACAGCTTCGGCATGGTCTGATCGGTGATCAAGAGGTCGTAATTGGCGGCATGCAGGGCCTTCCAGGCGGCTTCGCCGTCTTCGGCGGCGTCCACTTGGTAGCCGGAGCGTATCAACACCTTGGCGCTGAGTTGACGAATGGAAGCGTCGTCATCGACCAAGAGGATGCGATTGGGCGGATTCGTTTGGCCTTGAGTCAGCGCGCTGTTCAGCTCGGCATCTTGAGCAAGCTTTCGCCCGTCCATGACGGGGAACGTACTACGGAGAAGCCTGTCTGTTGTATGGGGTGTTCACCCCATATGGGGACTTCAGCGATCTCGGCGGTCTCCGGGCGCAATGCCTCATTGTTTTCTCACCGTGACGTCAATGAGGCCGAAATCAAGGTCGGCCAGCTTCGCGAAGGCGGCTCGGCTCAGGTCGATCTTGCGGCCCTCGTTGACCAATCGCTTCGTGGGGCCGCGATCGGTGATTTCCACGACCACGCTCCGGTTCGCGTGCGTGACGACCACCATGGTGCCGAAATCGAAAAACCACGACGCGGCGGTGAGCTTGTCGGGATTAAACCGTTGGCCATTGGCCATCGGCAGGCCGCGCTGGTTCTCCCCATACCACGACGCCCGGTCGGCGGCGTAACAGGTCGGGCACGAGAGGATGAGGAGCGCCGCGAGCGTCACCGTTGACGGTTGGACATGCATCTTGTGCTTCATGGCCTAATGATACAGACGCGACACGGGCGGGCGCTATGGGGTGTTCACCTGCGGGGTATTCACCCCACCGGTGGATTGCAGGTCAGGAGTATGTGGCGAACGCAAGCCGGGCGCGAAGCAGGCGGCTGAACGTCGCCAGCGGATGACGCCGTCGCGGGTGTTGGCCATCGGGGAAGACGGGGTCGGGGGGGGCAACCCCATAAAACAGCCGCACTTTTTCCGACGCGACCCGGATTGCACAATCGGAATTGTACTTGACGGCGTATATACGCTAATGTATATTCGGCGCGGTTATAGATCTTTGACATAGGGGAATGGGGCTAACGGGACGGGTGGAAGATGGTCAATGGGAAATGGCTGATGGGGGAACGGGGTGGACGAACGGCGGTGCAATCAGGACATAGGCTCACCGCAGGCCCTTCGACGGTGCTCCCTTCGACGCTGCTCCCTTCGACGTTGCTCAGGGTAAACGGGGTAAACAGGGCAGGCCCTTCGACAAGCTCAGGGTAAACAGTGGGCCATCGGGCTGGGTTCAATTGGGTTCGTTCGGGCGTGCCGGGGACGGTTTGGAGGCACGTTCTCGCCGTGCGGAGCGACGGAAGCCGTGCGCTACAGAACGTACGGACGCGAGTAGCCGGGATGGCGTCCGATGCGGCGAACGGCGCGGCCTTGTTGACCGCTAACCGGTCAAGTGCTGTTGCCGGCGAAGAGCCCTGAGATGGCCGTAGCCCACCAATTTGTGGCGTTGTTCGTCCCAGAGGCGGAAGGTGAGCGATTTGAGGCTGGAGACCAGCGTGACGGGCGGGACACTCTGAAACAGCGGCTCCGCTTTGTGGCACTTCTCCAGATTGTAGTTGGGAATCCGCGCGCTCAGATGATGAATGTGATGAAACCCGATGTTGCCCGAGAACCATTGCAGGACCCTGGGCAGTTTGTAGAACGAACTGCCCTGCAACGCGGCCGCGAGATAATCCCACTCGCCATGGCGTTGCCAGTACACGCCCTCGAATTGATGTTGCACGTAAAACAGCCACACTCCCGACGAGCCCGCCACGGCGATCACCATCAACTGGATCGCCAGATAGGCCTTGATGCCGAAGACCGAACACAGAGCCACGGCCATGCCGAGAATCCCGAGGTTCGTCCAGTAAACCGAGTGCCGCTCGCGACGGCTGGCCTCGGCGGTGGGAAACCGATGCACGACCAGAAACAGAAACAGAGGCGCAAGCAGAAAGAGGACGACCGGGTTGCGGGCCAGTCGATACGCGAAGCGTCTCCCGCGAGACGATTCCAAATATTCCTGCACCGTCAACGTCCACACCGCGCCCAGGCCGCGCCGATCCAGATCGCCCGAGTGCGCGTGATGAATCGCATGTTCCCAGCGCCAGAGATAGTACGGCGTGAAGGTCAGCACGCCGGTGATGAATCCCCAGGTGTCGTTGGCCTGGCGGGATTTGAAAAACGCGCCGTGGCCACAATCGTGGTGAATGATGAATACTCGCACCAGAAACCCGCCCGCGAGAATCGCCAGCGGCAGGGTGATCCAATACGACACCGCCAGACTGCGGTACATCAGGTACCAAAGCACCGCGTAGGGGATGAGCGTATTGATGATCTGCCAGATGCTGCGCCACCGGGACGGCTGCTGGTATTTGGCCACGATCTGCTGCCACGGCAACGGGCCGGCTTGGTCCGAACTTGCGGTCGGTGCCGGCGATTGCGGGTTGGCGGCCACTCCCCGTTGAAGAACTGCGCCCATGATATGAAAACAGTAACCGGGAAAGAATTGGGCCGCCATGGGGTGTTTACCCCATGGGGGTGGATCCAGACGTCCTGGCTAGCGGATGGTCAACTGGACGCTGCTCTCGATGATCCCCGCGGCGATGGCGTAGCGGGTGAGACCGGAGATCTCGTGGATGTTGAGCTTGGCCATGAGATTCTGCCGATGCTTTTCGACCGTCTTGATGCTGATGCCGAGTTCCGCCGCGGTCTGTTTATTGGCCTTGCCTTCGGCGATCAACTGGAGCACCTCCAACTCGCGCGAACTCAAGCGTGCCACCTTCTTCCGCAGTGCTACGCCGTTTGCGGGTATCTTCTGGTCGTGCAACCGCCTGGCAATGGAGGCGCTGAAAAAGGTGTTCCCCTTCTGCACTTCCCGAATCGCGTTCGACAAATCGTGGGAGGACGTTTGTTTGAGCAGGAAACCCACAGCACCGATAGCGATTGCCTGATCAACGTACGCGTCATCGCTGTGCGCCGAGAGGATGAGCACCTTGGTGGCGGGAACGGCTTTGCGGATTTGCCGGGTGGCTTCCAACCCATTGAGCTGCGGCATCGCGATGTCCATCACGACCACGGCGGGACGAAGCTTTCTGGTCAATTCCACCGCTTGGCGGCCGGTTTGCGCCTCGCCAATCACATCGAGATCGTCTTCGGCCTCCAACAACCTCCGAAACCCCTCGCGGACGATCATATGATCTTCCGCCAACAGGACAGTAATGCGTTTCATAGATGCTGCCTCCCCCTGCCGTTCGTGGCCGGAATCTGCACACGGATGGTGGTGCCTTTGTCTGGCACCGATTCGACATGGAAGCTGCCGCCGACCATCTCGACGCGTTCGCGCATGCCGAGCAGCCCCAATCGCTTGTTCTTATTGGCCTGCAGTACACGATCTACCTGGAAGGATTTGCCGTCGTCTTTGATCGTCATGCAAACGCGGTTCGGAAGTTTGTCGATGCTCACGTCCACGACACTGGCCTGCGCATGGCGGGCGACGTTGGTCAGTGCTTCCTGGGCAACGCGATACAGCGTCGTGCGCCTGGCATTGTCCAGTTTTTCAACCCCGGCAAAGATCGTCAGGCGGACATGGACGCGCGTCTGTTTCGAAAAGCTTTTCACAAACGAATGCAGGGCAGGAATCAACCCCAGGTCGTCCAACACCGTCGGGCGCAATTCACGCGCAAACCGGTGCACAATGTCCACCGACTTTTCGACCATCCGCTGCGCGCTGGAGATTTTGTTTTGGAGGCCCTTGGTGTTGTGCGTCGCCGCGTTTTTCAAGGCCGCCAGCCGGACATTGATACCCGTCAAGGTCTGCGCGATTTCATCGTGCAACTCGCGGCTGATCTTCTTGCGTTCCTCTTCCTGTGCCAGGAGAAGCTGGCGGGTCAGTTGCCGCAGTTGTTCCTGCATCCGCTGCGATTGCTCCAGCAACAGGCCATAGTGTTTCTCGCTTTTCCGAAGGGATTCCTCCACACCCTTGCGCCGGAGGATTTCCCGTTGCAACTGTCGGTTTGAGACGGCGAGGTCCGCGCTGCGCTGGCGTAGCGTCTGGTTCAGGTGACCGAAGTGAGCGCTGGCCTCGCGGGCGGTGCGATGAGTTTTCTCGATCGGGATGATGACCTCGGCGAAAAATCTCCCCGCCCGCCGGACCATCGCAAACCGGGCGCCGGGAGAGTCGTTCGGCAACACGAGGGCAATCAACGCCTGTTCGTGAATTCTGGCCACATCCAGCGTCTCCAGGCCGGCGGCCATGACCTTGCGTCCCAGCCCGCGCGCGGGCTGCAAGGCGGCGCGAGACCCTTGCTTCAGATAGGTGCGCAACGCTGCCGCATATCGCCGCGACAACCCTGTCAATGTGCGTGTCATGCTATTTGCCGAGTTCGTCGACGAACTGACTCAGGGATTTCCTGGATTTTTCCACAAGGCGTCGCGTGTTGGCGATCTCTTTTTTCAGGCCTTTGGAATTGATCGTGGCTTCATTTTTCAAGGTGAGGAGTCGGACATTGATTCCCAACAGCGTCTGGGCGATTTCGTCATGCAACTCACGGCTGATCTTCGTTCGCTTGTCCTCGTGCGCCGACAGGATCTGACGGGTCAGTTGCCGTAAATGTTCCTGCACGAGACGTGACTGCTCCAACAAATCAGATCGACGTTTCCCGCTTTTCTTCAGGGCTTCCTCCGCGGCCTTGCGCTGGACGATTCCCCGTTTCAAGTGACGGCCAGAGGCAGCCAGTTCCACGGAGCGTCGGCTAAGTGTCTTCGTTAGTCGATTCAGGTCGCCGCTGGTCTCCCGCGCGGCGCGATGAGTCGCTTCGATCGGGGTGATGGCCTCGACAAAGAAGATTTCCGCCCGCCTGACCGTCCCCTTTCTGGTGCGAAAGGAATGGCTCGGCAACATCAATGTCGCCAGCGCGACCGCGTGGACCCTGGCCATGTCGAGCGTCTCCAGCCCGAGGGCCATGGCCTTGCGTCCCAAGCCGCGCGCGGGCTGCAGGCTGGCTCGGGGCCCTTGCTTCAGATATTTACGCAAGGCTGCCGCATATCGCTGCGATAACCTGGCTGTTGTTCGCTTCATAATACAGTCGGAATCGTGTACCTCTTGATCCACTGTCACTGTCTGACTATTGCCTCAAGCCGTCCATGGGGTGAAACCCTACCTGCCGAACCGGCTTATTCGCTCGGTGGAGGCTGTATCAGTATCCGGGGAGCAGCTTCACGCCATCCGCGGTAGGGTTCTGCCTTATAGCGCCTGATCTGCTTGTCGCCTAACTTGCTTCCAACCCAAAGATGTAACAACAGAAAGCAGGAAGTATGATGAGAGTAAGATATTCATTGGCGCTTGTAACGGCGGTGGCCGCCCTGGTGGGCAGCAGCACGCCCGTACGCGCCTCCGAGACGGATGACCGCATCGAGTCCTCGTTCACGAAGAGCTTCGTCTATAAGACGTATCTGAAGGACGAGCACATCAAGATCAGCTCGAAGGATGGAGCCGTCACCTTGACGGGCGACGTTTACAACCAAACCCACAAACCGATGGCCCAGGACACCGCCGAAGCGTTGCCCGGGGTCACGACCGTGGATAATCGTATCGAAATTAAAGGCGACCAGCCCGCCGAGAGCTCGGATACGTGGATCAGCGTAAAGGTGAAATCGGCGCTGCTGTATCGTCGCAACGTCAGCGGCACCAAGACCGAGGTGTATGTGAAAGACGGCATTGTGACATTAAAAGGCGTGGCCGCCAGCCAGGCCCAAAAGGACCTGACCACCGAATACGCTAAAGACATCGACGGCGTGAAAGGCGTACAGAACGAGATCGTCGTGTCGACGAGCCTGGAAACACGCGGCGAAACAACGGGCGAGAAGATCGATGACGCATCCATCACGGCCCAGGTCAAGGGGTCGTTGCTGTGGCATCGCTCGACCAGCATGCTCAACACCAAGGTCTCGACGACCGATGGCGTGGTGACGGTGAGCGGCACGGCCAAAAATGAAGCCGAAAAGGCCCTGGTCACCAAGCTCGCCACCGACATCAACGGTGTGCAGAGCGTGGTCAACAACATGACCATTGGGACGACCGTGTCCAGTAACAAGTAGATGTTCACTCACTGCTGGCTGGTGCATGGGGGCGGTGAGGGGCGCACCGGTCGGTAGTGAATCAAAGGCAGACAGAAGCAGACTGAAAGGTAAGCAAACATGAAGACAGAACACGCAGGAATGATTGAGACAGTAAAAGACGGGATTGTTGCCGCGATCCAAGGGACGGGTGACATCGTCAAAGCGACGGCGGATACCATTACCAAAATGCTCGCCGCAACATTGAAAGATACCGGCAAGGTGGGCACATCCGTGACCGATGCCATTGCGAACGTGGCGAGCGGAGCGATCCGCGGCGCCGTACAGGTGAGCGCCGACCTGGGGCATGCCGCGAAAGGGATCATGGTCGGGGTACTGCGCGGCACGAAAGAGGCGGGCGCGGAAGTCATGGGTACAATCAGCCACACCGCCCATGTCACGATCCGAGACACGGCCGCGGTTGGCGGCGACCTTGAGGCCGCTACCACCGGTCTGGTTGAAGGGGCAATCGCAGGCGCCAAGGAAGTGGGAGTCAGCGCGGAGGACGCTGTGTCGGCGGCTGCCGATGGGGCCTTGAAGGCGGCTGGCAAGGTGGGTTCGACCGCCGTGGAGACGGTTCGCAACGCAGTGACCAAGACCGCGCATGGCGCCAAGGTCGTGCTGAAACAACCCAAGGTGGCCGTCGTTCATTAACAAGCAGACATTGACTCATTGCTGGCTGGTGCGGGCGGTGAGGGGCGCACCAGTCGGTGGTGAATCCAAATCAAACGGAAGGGAGAATCACATGTTGTACACAATCGCGGTGGTACTAATTGTTCTCTGGCTGCTGGGATTGGTGACCAGTTACACGATGGGAGGGTTTATTCACTTCCTGCTGGTGGTTGCCATCATCATGATCCTGGTTAACGTCATTACCGGCCGCAGAGCCGTGTAATAAAGTGGTTAAAGAAGAAAAGAAAACTGGAGGTTCGAAATGAATTCAAAGACGATTGCCGTCATACTGATCGCTCTCGGCATCGTGGTGCTCGCCTACCAGGGCATCACTTTCAAGAGCCGGGGAAAGCCGGTCGATGTCCTGGGAGTGCACGTGGAGACGACCAAGACCAACTATGTACCCCCGATCGCCGGGGCGCTCGCCCTGATCGGCGGGATCGTATTGTTCGCCGTGAGTCCCAAAACACCTGCGCGAGGATGGAGATGACGCGTCATCCGCGAATTGCTGGATACATTCAACAATTACTGTGTGGCGTCCGCGCCGTCGACGGGGTAGTGGAGTGATGTCAGGCGGGTGGTTGATGAAGCCCCGAGCGACGTGCGCCCCATCATCCACGGTCACTATCTGACAATTGCCTCAAGCCGTCGGTAACGCGGAACCCTACCCCGGAGCTTCCAGGTAGGGTTTTACCTTATACGTAAGGTGACGGAACATGGCGCACACTAGAGCGGACAAGTTTGTGGACAAACCATCTCAAATTCAAAAGATTGCATTTCTCGGCGATTATCTGCCGCGCAAATGCGGCATCGCGACGTTCACGGCGGACGTGCTTTCCGCCGTGGCGGCCGAGCACCCGCAAACGCAGTGTTTCGCCGTACCGGTCAATGACATCCCGGGCGGGTATGAGTATTCCGACGTGGTTCACTTCGAGATTGAGGAACAGGATTTGTCGTCCTACCAGCGCGCGGCGGACTTCCTCAACATCAGCAACGTCGACATTGTCAGTTTGCAACACGAGTTCGGGATTTTCGGCGGACCGGCGGGCAGCCATCTGCTGGCGTTGTTGCGCGAACTGAGAATGCCTGTCGTCACGACGCTTCACACGGTGCTGCGCGAGCCGAACGCCGATCAACGGCGCGTGATGCAGGAACTCATTACACGCTCCACGCGGCTGCTGGTCATGGCCGAGCGCGGACGGCAACTGTTGCAGGACGTCTATCAGGCGCCGCCGTCCAAAATCGATTTCATTCCCCACGGCATTCCCGACATTCCGTTTGTCGATCCCAACTACTACAAGGACCAATTCGGCGTGGCGGGGAGAGTGGTCTTGCTGACGTTTGGGTTGCTGTCGCCGAACAAGGGCATTGAGCATGTGCTCAACGCGCTGCCGCAGATTCTGGCGGAGTTCCCCGACGTGGTGTACCTGGTCCTGGGGGCCACGCACCCGAATGAGGTGCGCGAGCAGGGGGAGGCCTATCGTCTGCGGCTCGAACGCCTCGCCAAGAGGAACAAGGTCCAGAAGAACGTCATCTTCTACAACCGGTTCGTGGAACTCGATGAACTCAAGGAGTTCATTGGCGCGGCGGACCTGTATATCACCCCGTATCTCAACGAAGCGCAAATCACCTCGGGCACGCTGGCGTACACATTTGGGGCGGGCAAAGCCGTGATCTCGACTCCCTACTGGCACGCGACCGAGTTGCTGGCCGACGGACGCGGCGTGCTGGTGCCGTTCGGAGACGCGAAGGCCATTGCCAGCGAGGTCATCGGCTTACTGCGGGACGACACGCGACGGCACGCCATGCGCAAGAACGCATACAAGCTCGGACGCGAGATGGTCTGGAGCAATGTGGCCCGGCTCTACATGCGCTCGTTCGAACTGGCGCGAATTGAGCGGGCCGTGTTGTCCCGAAAGTCGTTCGCCACCAAGACGCTGGACCAGCAGCCACGAGACCTGCCCGAGTTGAAACTGGATCACCTGTCGCGGATGACCGATTCCGCCGGACTGTTTCAACACGCCATCTTTACCGTGCCGAATTTTTCCGAGGGCTATTGCACGGATGACAACGCTCGCGCCTTCATTCTCGCCGTGCTGTTGGACGAGTTGGGAGAAGTAACGGAGCGCGTGCGGACGGTGGCGACGATCTATGCGGCCTTTCTGCATCACGCCTTCGATTCCAAGACAAAGCGGTTCCATAACCACCTGAGTTTCGACCGTCGCTGGCTCGATGAACAGGGCTCGGAAGACTCTCACGCACGGGCTCTGTGGGCGCTGGGCACGGGCGTGGGACGCTCGCCCTACCGGAGTTTTCAGGTCATGTCGGGACAAATCTTCGCCCAGGCACTGCCGGCGGCGATCGAATTCACATCGCCGCGCGCATGGGCGTTCAGCCTGCTCGGCATTCATGAATACCTGCAACGGTTGAGCGGCGACCGAACCGCCAGCCAGATTCGTGACACACTGACCACGCGACTCATGGAACTGTTCCATCGGACCGAGCAGCCGGACTGGCCGTGGTTTGAAGACGTGCTTTCCTACGACAACGCGAAGCTCGCGCATGCCCTGATCGTGAGCGGGAGAGCGATGGGGCAAAAGCCGGTGTTTGAGCGGGGACTGCAAACATTGCGCTGGCTCGCGGAAATGCAGACCGCGGAGAGTGGAGACTTCCGCCCCATCGGCAGCAACGGATTTCATCAACGCGGCGGGCTGCGCGCGACGTTCGATCAGCAACCCATCGAAGCGCAGGCCATGGTGTCCGCCTGTCTCGAAGCTTATCGGGCCACATCGGACGCATGGTGGTACGCGGAGGCCCAGCGCGCCT
>JBEKUF010000097.1:0-13429 GCA_049515295.1 Verrucomicrobiia bacterium
GTCGGACGGAGCCGAAAGCGGCACTAGCCGCTGAGACGCGAGCATGTCGTGCCCAGCTCGCAAACGCGACCACGTAGTATCCCCGGTCGCAAACTCAGCCTCCAGAACCCCCAAACTCCCCCCCAACTTGGCTTCGTTTTTGGCTTTCTCCGGAACAATTTTCCACGCCGGCTTGAACAAACTTGGGTTCGTTTTACAATTTTTACTTTTTTAGGCCCGCTTAAGCCCCCCCCTCGGCACCCTGAACCATGAACTTGGAACCTGGAACCCTGAACACGTTCCACATCCCTTATTTCAAAGAACCATTTCCTGCCACACCGAGCCTATCGTAAAGCGATATCCTTGTCAAATACAAAGCCGAGCTGCGATAGCAGCGGAGCCGAGTCTTCGGAGCCGAAACGAAGTGAAGCCGAGTCAGACGAGAAGCGCCGAATACGTGCCGGCGGCGCAAACAAGACCAGGCCGTGTCCCGGTCGCAATGCAACACAACCGAACCGCGCCAAATATACACAATAGTATGTCTTCTGTCCAGTCCTTTTTCAATGGCGGATACCCCGACCCCAATCCGGCGCTTCCTCCCATGCCCGTGTAGCGTCCGCTGTCCACAGCGGAATGCCCTTGCTTCCTGCCCCCTCACGGCGAAGCCCACGTTTGGCCGAGCTCTTTCGGCCATCACGTGGCCCCTCATCCGTCCCGCCTGCATCTACTCGACCGGCCAGATGCCTTCGTGGTCGAACCGCGTTTCGATGACCTGATGATTCACGCCAAATCGCGGGGCGATCTTCTTCGCAATAAACTCGCGAGCCCCCTCGATCTCACGCCATCCTGACTCTGTGTCGACGGGGTCAACTCTTGACACTTGACACCTTCGCATCACTCCGGTTGCCGACGCGCCCATCGCCTCACAATTCACGGACCAGACGTTCCCACGCGCGGCCTCCGTCCTGAGTCCGTCGAAGGGCCTTGTTCGCCTCAGACGAATTGCCCGATTCGGCCCCTCCGGTGCCCCCTGCGCTCTAAGTTCCCTCCCCGCTCCCGCTTGACATCCCCCGACTTCCGACAACACACCATGATACATTAGCCACTAATGTATCGTCCGACGACGCCAGCCTGATGCATAAGATTCTTATGTATCCGCCTCGTTGCGAGCCGCCTTGACCTGATAGGTGTCACTGACACCCATCATTCAACTCCTCGCCGATTTATGGATCGGGTCTGCGCTTTAGAATTTACAAACTGGAAGACAGGCAGCCTTCGCCCACTTGCTTGTCGCGCCGACTCGTCCGCCGTAGCTCGTAGAGCGAAGGAGGAAGCGCTCTGCGCGAAGGCGGATGACCCGTCGTCAACCCTGCATTTCGAATTTCGACATTCGGATTTCGAGTGTTCGCCTGCCCTGCCTGCGGTGAGCGACGTCGAACCGAGCGGAATCGAAGGGTGCCTCCTTCGTGACCTCGTGGTGAACATCCGTGCCCATCCGTGTGAATCTGTGGCTCGCCGCCTTCGCACCACCGCTACGGCACGTACGTAATCATCTGCAGCCAATCCCGGCCGTGCTCGGTCAGTGCCCAGCCGTCTCCACTCCGGGACCGTTTTACCAATTCGCCGCATGTCCACTGCGACAATTCAGCGTCGTTGGCCCGCGACAACACGGGCAGGCTTCGTTGCAGCAAACGCTGTTGCGATTCGCTGATCTCACCCGCGACCCGCGGCCACACCGCCACCGGCATTCCCCATGCCGTCATCCCGATTTCGTAGGCGATCGGAGCGCCCCCGGCCGGCTGGACCTGCTCGGGATGAAGTTTCAGCCACGGGAACGGACGTGCGCCGACCAGCACCGTAAACGCAATCGGCTGTTTCGCAACGTACTCGGCGAAATTCAAGTTGCGGTTCGCGGCATACGCCCGCAGAACGGCGGCCGGGTCCATGCCCGCGAGATTTTGGCCGTTGAAATTGCCAAATGGCGGCGCATCCGGCACATGTTTCGGGTACCAAATATAGAAGTTGGGACTGAGAAGCAGGTCGATCTCAAAATGCAGGTGGGCGCGCTCGCGGGAAATGCCCTCACGCGTATTCGCGGAGTGGCCGAGCGTCGCGATGACCTGGCCTTTCTTGACGGGTTGACCGGCGGCAATCCCCGCCGCAACCTCACGCAGGTGCGCGTACAACGTGCACACCTCCACCCCGTCCCAGACATGCTGGATGACGATGTACCGCCCGTAATTCGACAATCCCGGCTTCGCATTGACGAACGCCACTTCACCATCCGCCGCCGCGTGAACCGGATCAACCGGCTCGCCTTGCCGGTCGCGTTGCAGGCACTTGATGTCAATGCCCTTGTGAAAGCGGTGTCCATGACTCCGAAAGCATCCAAACATGCCGGACTCCGTCGTGCCTTCGACCGTCGGCTGAAAAAAATCCGCGTCCGCTCCAGGCCGCAGCAGCGCGTCATTGGCCGTCGGCAGGCAAATATCAAACCCCTGGCCGGTCGCGGCACCCAGAATGCTCGCGACGAGGCTGGCGGCGATGAGTGAGGCGAATCTCCGGACCGTCATCAGTTGTTCTGCTTGCTCAGCTTGTTGAGGTCATCCACGATCTTTCGCGCTTCCTCATCCGTGAACTCGCCTTCGATGAGAAACTGTCCGTTGATGATCCGCTGGTCCACCAACCACGCGCTCACCGGATGGTTGTTGACCATCACCACCACGTATTGGCCCCGCGTCCGCGTCGTCATTTCGTCCAGCACGATCTCGCCGTGTGGATCGAATTGGAGGAACACCGCTTTCCCGCCCGACGTGTTGTATAGCTCC
Organism: Verrucomicrobiia bacterium; assembly: GCA_049515295.1. Taxonomy (GTDB): domain Bacteria; phylum Verrucomicrobiota; class Verrucomicrobiia; order Palsa-1439; family Palsa-1439; genus Palsa-1439. The sequence goes on from JBEKUF010000097.1 coordinate 2,808, forward strand.
GCGGACTGCACGTCCCGTTCCGTCAACGTGGGGAACGGGCTGATGGTCAATTTCAGGCCGGCCCGCGGCAACTCGACGGTCTGCACATTTTCCGCCGGCAGTGCGGAGTCGGCTTGTTCGTAAATGCGTACGGTCGTCGCGACGGGCTGTGGTTGAAAACCCTGAAGGCTCCGCAGTGCGCCGCATCCCGCCAACACGGCCGCCGCCAGCGACCCGACCACCGTCATTTTAAGCAATTGCATCAATTTGCATTCTATGGTAGCGTCACTGCCGCGACAATACAATCATGAGAGTCGATCCACGATTCCTCAAGGAGGAGGGAGCCGAGGTCTTTACAGGAAACGAACTGCTCGTCAAAGGCGCACTCGAAGCAGAAGGCGGCACCCATCTCCTGACCGGCTACCCCGGCTCACCCATTGCGGGCTTTTTCGACGCAATGGAACTTGTCGCGCCCCTCTACAAGGAAAAGGGCGTTCGCGCCTGCATTTCCAACAACGAAGCTCTCGGCGCCGCCATGCTCAACGGCTCCCAAATGGGCCCGCTCCGCGGCATGTGCGCCATGAAATCCGTCGGATTGCACGTCGCCGCCGACGCCTTGGCGCTGGGAAACCTCGCGGGGGCGCATCCACAGGGCGGCGCGCTCGTGATCATCGGCGACGATCCGTGGAGCGATTCAACCCAGGTGCCCGCCGATTCCCGGTTCCTCTGCAAACACCTCTTCCTGCCGGTGATGGAGCCCAGCACCAACCAGGAGCTCAAAGACTGGGTCGATCTCGGTTTCCGAATTTCCCGTGAATCAAGCCTGTTCATCGGCTATCTCGTTACCACCAACCAGGCCGACGGCGGCGGCACCGTCCAGTGCCGCCCCAATCACTTTCCCGACATCAGTACCGTCAACAAGTATTCGCTCGATACCGCGCGGATTGATTTGGAAAACACGGTGTTGCTGCCACCGCGTACGTGGATCAAGGAAGCGGGAATGCCGCAACGGTTCGCCCGCTTGTTCGAAAGCGCGCGGCGCCTCGGCATCAACCGCATCCTCAACGCCCGCAAGAACCCGCGCTGGCGCGCCGAAATCGGCTTCGTCGCCTCGGGCCTCGGGTTCTGCTATCTCGAACACGCGTTGGCCGAACTCGGCGTCGCCGATCAGGTGCCGATCCTCAAGCTCGGCATCAGCTACCCGGTCGACCCCGAATTGGTCGAGGAATTCTCCCGACAGGTGCGCAGCCTTTTCGTGATCGAAGAACGCCGTGGGTTCATGGAGGAGCAGATCGCCGAGATCGTCGGCAAGTACAACCAACTCGCGACTGCCGCGAACCGCACCAACGTTTGGGGCAAGGAGTTTCCCCTCGGCCTGAAGGGCATCCCCGCCAGCCGCGGACTCAACCCCAGCATCCTCATCGAGCGCCTCGCGCCCCTCGGCAGGTTCTTTCAGGATCCCTATCTCGCCCTTGACCAGAAACGCATCGACTGTGCCGTCAACCTCATCCACACGACCGACAAATTTGACATCCGCATCCCGTTGCGCACGCCGACCTTCTGCCCCGGTTGCCCGCATCGGGACAGCGCCAGCGTCCTCATCGAAATCAAAAAACGTTTCCTCGACCCGCGCTACATGAAGCAGCAGCACCGCCGCGGCCCTGTCGACCTCGTGTTCCATGGCGATACGGGCTGCTACACGATGTTCATGTTCGAACCGACCAAGGACCTGATGCACAACTACAGCGGCATGGGTCTGGGCGGCGCCACGGGGGCGGGCATCGATCCGTTTATCACCAACAAACAGGTCGTTTTCCTTGGCGACTCGACTTTTTTCCACAGCGGCGTGTTGGGCATCTCCAACGCCCTCAAGCAGGGCCAGGACATCACCTACGTCATCCTCGACAATTCCACCACCGCCATGACCGGTCACCAGCCCACGCCGTCGATGGACGTGGATATCGTCGGCGAGACCACCTACAAGCAAAACATCGACCGCATCGTCGAAGCCATGCTCGGCCAGTCCGTCCACGTCGTCCGCGCCAATCCGGCCTACCGCGAATCCTGGAAGTCGATGCTCGAGGAAACCATCCTCCGCGATGGCGTGAAGGTCATTGTTGCCGACAAGGAATGCGGCATCACCTACCATCGCCGCGAATCCCGCGAGGAACGGCGCCTGATCCGCGAGCAGGGCTATCTGCCGGAAAAGCTTTTCGTAAATATCAACCCCGACGTCTGCGAAAACTGTCTGGAATGCACGCTGGCCACGGGCTGCCCGGGCTTGACCATTGCCGAAACGCCCTTGGGCGCGAAAATTCAAACCGATCTCTCCTGGTGCGTCGCCGACACGGCCTGCACGAAGATTTACGCCTGCCCGTCCTTCGAGGAAATCACCGTCGTTCGCACCCAAAAGCCACCCGCGCCCATTGATTCCATCGATCTTGCGAACATCCCGTTGCCCAAGATGGCCGACTTCCAGAACGTCTGGCATTGCTACCTCGCCGGCGTTGGCGGGCAGGGCATCGGCGTCAGCACCGCCGCCCTCGTTCGCGCGGGATTCAAACAGGAGTACCACGTGTTGTTCTGCGACAAGAAGGGACTGGCGATTCGCAATGGGAGCGTGTTCTCGCAGATCACCTTTGCGAAGGACGCCCGCCACCTTTCCAACATCATCCCCTACGGCAAAGCCGATCTGTTGCTCGGCATCGACCCGCTGGAAGCCACGCGCAGCCTCTCGCCGAACGGCAACCTGCGCGTCGGCAGCCCGAAGCACACCGTCGCCGTCGTCAACGCCTACAAAACGCCCACCATCCTCACCCTCCTCGGCAAGGACGATTTCAACGTCGCGGAGTTGGAGGACACGCTGCGCCGGTACACCAAACCGGGAGAGTATTTCGGACTCAATGTGGCCGGCATCTCCGAGTATTTCTTCGGCACAAAGTTGTATGCCAACATCGTCCTGCTCGGGATCGCGTTCCAGAAAGGGTTGCTGCCGCTGTCGCTGGAAAACATCGAGTGGGGCGTGCGCGAGACCATGGGGTCCGCCGCGGACGAAAATATCAAGGCCTTCCATCTCGGCCGCAAACTTGTCTTCGAGCCCGACCTCGTCCACAAACATGAACTGCGCGAGACGTACGCCGAGTTCATCACCGAACGCGTCGACGTCCTGAAGCGAAACCATCGTGCCGGTAGCCGTTGGGCGCGTGAATTCGAGGTCCTCATCCGTCGCAGCGAGAATTCCATCCGCCTCGGCGAACAGACCGCGCGCGACATCGTCTGGCGGTTGTACGACCTGCTCGAGTACGGAGGGGCCGATGCCTATGCGGGCTACTACCTTGATCTCGTGGAAAAAATCTACGCGCGGGACAACGGCCAGTTCGATTTCGCCGCTACCAAGGCCGTCATTTGGAACCTGCACAAGGCCATGGTCATCAAGGACGAGGTGTACGTCGCCCACCTGTTGACCAGCGAAGAAAAAACGCGCCGCGACCATCACCGCTACCATGTCGATGAGCAGCGGGGCGACAAGATCATCTATCACCACCTTAACCGTCCCGAATTCAACATTCTCGGCCGCGACATCCGCTTCAAATTCAGTCCGAAAAAGTGGCAGCTCAATTTGCTGAAGCACCTTCGCTGGCTCCGTCGCGCCATGCCGCAATGGCACCGCCGCGAACGCGAATTCCGCGATTGGTACATCCGTATTGTCGAGAATTTCCACTACTACGACCGCGCCAGTTACGACCGCTACGTCAAAGCCCTGCGTTGCGTCGAGGAAGTCCGCGGCTATCGCGAAGTCCGCTATCCGAAAATGGAAGAAGCCCGTCGCCGCGCCGAAAGCCACCTCTCCCAGCCGTCCCGCACCTCGCCCGTCACCGTTTCCGTCTAGCCCTAAGTGGAACGGGCATCCCAGAGCTGGCGAACGCAGCGCCGTGATCTACACGTTATTGGGCAGTTGCCGGCGGCACGGCCTCAATCCATTTGATTACCTGCAAGATTTGTTCACGCGCCTGCCGTCAGCCAAGATCAGGGAAATCAAGCAGTTCACTCCCTCCAACTGGGCCAAGGCGCTATGCCCTCGGCTCGCACCGGCGGCCTGAACTTGTCCCCACACAGGAAAAGGGAGCGCAGCCGCGGGTCAGTTCACCGAGTCGTGAACGCGGCTTCGGTTGTTGTTTCGTTGCCGTTTAATCCACGCGGCTGCGCCCCTACAAGTTCTCGTTCTAATCCATCCGGATACTATGGCGCGGTGACCTCCACGCGGTAGAATCGCTGCGCGTTGGCCAAGCCGCTGGGATCGGTAAATATCAACACACCGCCGTTGCCGGACTGTGACGCGCCGGTGGGCGTCCAGTTGGCGGGCGTGAGCGAGGTCGTGTACTGCAATTGATACGTGTGGCCGGTAACGGAGGGGACTTTCACGACGAAAGTCTGTCCCGATGGACCCACCTGCGAGATCTGCACGCTGCTGGCCGTCAGCACCGTGCCATAATTGAGAAACGCCCCATGGAAACTCGTCCCTCCGTTGATGGCGTCGACGGTGCCGTTGTTGACCACGGTGCCGTAAGACTCCAACACGCTGGCACCGTTGGCCCGCATTGTGCCGTTATTGGTGACGATGCCCGTGAGGGTCAGCGTTCCGCCGCAATCGGCCAGCACCGTCCCGCCGGGATCGACGACCACGTTGCCGTTGATCGTGCCGCAACCGGTCAGGGTGGCATTGTTGCGGATCTCCAGGTTGTTGACGAACGAATGGACGCCGCCGTTGATTTGGAACGTGGCCGCATCGGTGCCATCGCCAACCACGAACACTTGATTATTGGTCACGAACGTGCCGCCGCTGGTCAGTGTGCCGGCGTTGAACGTGAACACGCTGTTGGCGCCGTTGGTCAGCACAAGCTGATTCGCCGTGATTGCGCCGCCGGACAGCAGCAAGCTGTCTTCACCGCCCGCCTGGCTTACGATCAACGGCGCAATCCCGAGCGCATTGGTCACGAACAGGTTGCCGCCACTCACAATCAGGACGTTGTTGGAAGCCGAATTGCCGTAGCCAACCGCCACATTGGTGGCGGCGACAGAGCCGCCCGCAATCGTCAGCAGATTGCTACTCCCGCTGCCGCCGACATCGAGATACGTCTGGTTGTACCAGACCGAGCCGGTCCCCGTCACCACGACGGTATTGTTGCTGCTGCCGGCCTGGTAGCCCAACGTGCCATCCAAATCGCACACGGCCCCGCCGTTACTGATGACCAGGCTGTTGCCCCACCCACTGCAGCCGACGTCGAGGTAGTACTGGTTGCTCCAAACCGAGCCGGTCCCCGCCACCAGAACGGAATTAGCGCTGGACGTAGAATTACTGCCAATGAATCCCTCATAGTCACAAACTGCGCCGCCGTTTGTGATCGTCAGCGAAGCGCCGCCGCCTGTGTTGCCGATCACGGAGACGGCAGTCCCTGGTAGGTGAATCCACGAATAGTTCACCACCACCGCGCCGTTGGTCTCGAGCGTCATCGCGCTGTTGAGAATCTGCAACCACATCACCATGTACGCATTGTTGAGGAACAGCGTATTGGTCGAGTTGGCCGTTCCGGCAATGTACAGGTTGCTGATGATCATGCTCGGATAAACGGCGTTGCTGAGCACGGTCGTGAAGTCGATGGTCACGGTTTTGTTGCCCGCGTTGGTGATCATCTCGACGGCATCGTTCGTGGATGGCGAGAAGCCCGATGACCAATTGGCTCCCGTCTCCCATTTGCCGCTGCCGCCGTCAATCCAGCTATTCGTACGACTCGTAAGGATCACACCCGTCCCGGACGAAAAGGCCAAGTAGGTCGGTGCAGAGGAGTCTGCCCCCCCCCCAGCGAACTGGTAAACACGCTGGCGTTGCTGCTTAACACACCGCCCACCAAGGGGAATTTCTCTATGTCGTTGTCCCAGTTATCAGCCTCATAGAGGTTGCCCGCGCTGTCGAACGCCAGGCCCCATGGGCCGTCCACGTCCGTGCTAAACACCGCGCCTGTGCCCGACGGGTTGAACTTCACGATGTCGGAGTTACCTTGGTCGCCCACATAGAGGTTGCCCGCGCTGTCGAAGGCCAGGCCGAGCGGGAAGCTCAGCAGTGAGGCGCTGTTGCCAAAGGCCCCTGCGGAGGTCCACACACCGCCCGACAAGGTGAACTTCTCGATGGAAGCGTTGGAACCGTAGCCCGACTCGATGGCCACGTAGAGGTTGCCATTGGCGTCGAAGGCCAGTCCCCCCGCGCCTGACCCCACGTTGGCAATCACCGTACCGCTGCTGCTCAGCACGCCGCCCGTCGAGGTGAACTTCACGATGTTGCCGTTGTCGTTGGCCACGTAGAGGTTGCCGGCGCTGTCAAAGGCCATGCCTTCCGGCCCGCCCAGGTTCGAGCTGGTAAAGACCGTGCCGTTGCTGCTCAACACGCCACCCATCGAGGTGAACTTCACGATGGTGCTGTTACCGTTGTTGCCCACGTAGAGGCTGCCCGCACTGTCGAAGGCCAGGCCGACCGGGGAACTCAGCCCCGAACTGGCAAAGGGACCCATTTCCCCGCCGCTTGAGTTGATCTCCTCGATGATGTTCAGTCCTTCGTTGGCCAGGAAGAGGTTGGCCGCATGGCTGGTTGCCGGGGCGGCGAGCAGCAGCAGGGCCAACAAATTCCCAGCCAGAGCCGCCCGCAAGACACCCCGCGACGGCGCTCGATTGGATTTAGTCCGATTGAATTGGATCAGTTTCACATCACATCGGTCACAGAACACGAATCCTTTCACGGTTCGTGATGGTTCAATTGTACAATTCATAGCTCCCTGCTTCTGCCCCTAGAGGCGGGTCGATGAGGTTGTGGTTCGGGTAACTGGTGGGTGACAAGAGACGACGACTTTTTCGCTTTGCTGGCCGAATGTGTGCCAAATGAAGACGGCACGCCCATTGTGACTGGAGGTCGGCTTGAAGGTACAGGGGTCAGTCAAGCGTCCGGTAATTGGCACGCCACTTACCACCAATGCTTGGTTCAAGTCCATTCTCGCGCCGACTCGAACCCAAAACCGGGCAGGTGAGCGTCTTGACTACACACACCCTCGCCAATTGGTGAAGACTTTCACAAGCGTAGCGGCCCGTCAAGCACAATCTGTCCGCCATCCAAGCAAATTCTGGCTTCCTGGGTTAGCTCAATCTATAGAAAGGGTTTTATAAACCCCGATTGGGGACGTTACGGTTTCACAAGAGCAGCAGCGGCAACACCGACCTCAACCCACGTATTCCGCCAGCCGGATACGATGCGCTGGCAATGCTGATGTGGCCCTCAGCATTGCCAACCCCGTAGCCGTCCGCTCAATCAGCCTCACCCCATGTACTCCGTCAGCCGGATACCAGTTACTTCCGCTTCGTGTTAGACCTCTTAAGCTGTGCCCGTGGGGCATCTTCGAAGCATCGCGCAGCAAGGGCAGTCCAGCCGGTCTGATGGCTGGCCCCAATGCCGCGGCCGGTGTCACCGTGGAAATACTCGTAGAAGAGGACAAGGTCTTTCCAGCGCGGGTCGGCGGCGTAACGCTCCTCGGTCCCGTGACACGGACGGTGGTTGTTGCCGTCGGGCAGGAAAATGCGCGCCAAGCGCGCCCGAAGTTCGTCGGCCACCTGTTGCAGGTTCATCATGTGGCCCGAGCCGGTCGGACACTCGACCATCAGCCCGTCGCCGTAAAAATGGTGGTAGCGTTCCAGCGCCTCGATCAGCAGGTAATTGATCGGAAACCAGATCGGCCCGCGCCAGTTCGAATTCCCCCCGAACAAGCCCGTGTTCGATTCACCGGGCACGTAATCGACGCGGTATTCCGTGCCGTTCACGTGAAACGAGTACGGGTTGCGCTCGTGATATTTGGAGACCGAGCGAATTCCGTACGGCGATAGAAACTCGCTCTCATCGAGCATGTATCGCAGCATCCGCTCCAGCCGCTCGCGCGATGGCATCGCCAGCAACCGATGGCCATGGACTTCTTTCCGGCAATCAGAGGTCATGTAGGTAATTTGTTGCGCCAGGTCCTTGCGATGGTCCAGGAACCATTCCAGTCGCTTGCGGAAGCCCGGCAGCTTGTTGATAACTTCGTCTTCGAGTAATTCGACCGCAATCAGTGGCAACAATCCCACCACGGAACGGACTTTCATCGGGATCGTGCGGCCATCCAACGAAAGCTGATCGTAGTAGAAACCATCTTTTTCATCCCACAGTCCCATTCCGCCATGGGTGTTGATCGCATCGGCGATGGCCACGAAATGCTCGAAGAACTTTGACGCCATGTCTTCGGTGGCGGGGTTGTCGCGGGCCAGCTCCAGGGACATGGAGAGCATCGTATTGCAGAAGAACGCCATCCACGCCGTGCCGTCGGCCTGTTCGAGATGGCCGCCGGTCGGCAACGGCTTCGAGCGGTCGAACACGCCGATATTGTCGAGCCCGAGAAAGCCGCCGCCAAAAATATTTTTGCCCCCGGCGTCCTTGCGGTTGACCCACCAGGTGAAATTGATCACCAGCTTCTGGAACGTGCGCGACAAAAACACCCGGTCCCGCTGGCCGCGGCTGCCCGTCATCTTGTACACGCGCCAGCACGCCCACGCGTGCACGGGCGGGTTCACGTCCCCAAACGCAAACTCGTAGGCGGGAATCTGTCCGCTGGGATGCATGTACCACTCGCGCAGGAACAGCACGAGGTGGTCCTTGGCGAATTGCGGGTCGATTCTCGCAAACGTGATCATGTGAAACGCCAGGTCCCACGCCGCAAACCACGGGTACTCCCACTTGTCCGGCATGGAAATGATGTCCCGAGAATACACGTGCCGCCACTCGGCGTTGCGACCGTTCTCGCGGCCTTCGGGAGGAGGCGGTTGTTGGGGATCACCGTCGAGCCAGTCGTTCACAATGTAATGATAGAATTGCTTGCTCCAGAGCGCGCCCGCGTACGCCTGCCGAACGACGTTTTGTTCGGTGCTGGAAAGCGCCGCGGGAACGTGGGCGGCGTAGAATTCCCCGGCCTCGCGCATCCGCGCCGTGAACACATCGTCAAACTCCTTGCCCAGGCTTTTGGGGGCCGTGAGCGGCTGATTCGACAGCCGAAACCGAAGAACAACGTCCGCGCCTGCGGCAATCTCGAGCGTGTAGTGCGCCGCCACTTTGGTTCCGACCTGCTTCGGATTGACCGCGTCGGCGTGGCCGTGCACGACATACTCGTGAAATGCGTCCTTCACATACGGCGTGTAGTTGTCTATGTCGAACAGCCGCTTTGAATTGGTCTCGTTTTCCGTGAACAACAATTCTGGCGCCCTCTGATCGGGGCCTTTGCCTGCTACGAACCAGTGTTTTCCAAAATTGACGTGATCGCCCTCTACCACCGAATCTCCGACAACCGAGATTCGCGGTTTGATCCAGCAACCTTCGTGTCGGCAGCCCCAAATCCACGTGTTGCGGTACCAGAGCGTCGGTAGTAAATGCACCGTCGCGGCTTCGGGCCCACGGTTGGCCACGGTGATGCGTATCAGGATGTCGTCGGGGCCGGCTTTCGCGTATTCGGCGAACACATCGAAGTAGCGGTTGTCGTTGAACACACCCGTATCGAGCAATTCAAATTCCGGTTGATCCTTGCCCCGGTGCCGGTTCTCCTCGACGAGCCGGTCGTACGGAAATTCCGCCTGTGGATACTTGTACAACGCCTTCATGTAGGTATGTGTCGGGGTCGAATCGAGATAGTAGTAACACTCCTTCACGTCCTCGCCGTGGTTGCCTTCCGGCCCGGTCAGGCCAAACAGCCGCTCCTTCAGAATCGGGTCGTTGCCGTTCCATAACGCCAGCGCAAAACACAGACGGCATTCGCGATCAGTAATGCCAAGCAAGCCGTCCTCGCCCCAGCGATACGCTCGGCTGCGGGCGTGGTCGTGAGGCAGGTAAGCCCAGCAGTCGCCATCTTCAGAATAATCCTCGCGGACCGTTCCCCATTGCCGCTCCGACAAATACGGTCCCCAACGCTTCCAGTTCTGTTTTCGCTGGGCGTCCTCGCTGAGTCTGGTCTCTTCGGCGGTCATGCGAGCCTTACGCGTGGCAGATGGAGATGACGTTTTTGATGCCGCCCGCCCGGCCCAGCAACAGGTCGCGATGCTCCTCCATGGAATATCGCTTCGTGATCAACAAACGAACGGCTTGCGGCCATTTCTGGGTGAACACCTGCAAATCAGCGATGGCGGATTCGAAGGCATCGCGATTGGCATTGACCGTGCCGTAGACGATCTGATTCTTGAGGACCAGATTGCGCATGATCAGATCGGCATCGAGTTCGATGGGCGCTTTGCGTCCAGGTACGCCCGTGAAAATGAACACACCGTTCGTCCCCAGCCATTCCATCAACTGAAACGAAACGGTGGCCGCGCCGGTTGCTTCGTACACCAGATCGATGTTGCCGACCAGCGCCGCCAATTGCTCCAGCGACGTGCCCTTGCCGGAGACATATGTCGCGCCAGCGGCTTCGACAAGACTGGATTTGGGGCCGGGTTTTGGCTCCCGTGAGTAGACGAACGTCCGGAAACCTTCATTGCTGAGCACCATCGCCCCCAGCAAACCGACCGGCCCGGCGCCGAGAACGACGGCGCGG